>CAZJXV010000059.1:0-17896 GCA_964550015.1 uncultured Verrucomicrobiota bacterium | reverse complement strand
TTCCTTCTTCTTGCAGGAAGGCCGCTCCCTGCCGAGATGCTGGGACGGGCCTCGGCGATTCGGAGGTGGGGCGTCCTCGGCGCGAGGAGAGGGTTAGACGGGCAAGGGGGCAGACGAGCAAGAGGCCAGAGGAGCAAGAGGCGAGACAAAGAGGACGGGTCGTGGTAAGGTGCGGCCTTGCGCGGCGGGGGCGGCCGGGCAGCCGGGCAGCCGGGCAGCCGGGCAGCCGGGCAGCAGGGCAGCCGGGCAGCAGGGCAGCCTTAGGAGTGAGCGGATGGCGGACAGGGTCACGCAGATAGAAGGCGAGCTGCAGGAGGCGATTGCGGCGTGCGCCGATCTGCGCGCGCTGGAGGCCGCCCGTGTCAAGTACCTGGGCCGCAAGGGGGTGATCACCGAGCTGCTGAAGCAGATCGGTACGATCGCGCCCGAGGAGCGCCGCGATTTCGGCCGGCGGGTGAACGAGCTTAAGCAGACGGCCACGGAGGCGATCGGGTCGCGCAGGGCCGAGCTCGAGGCCGCCGAATCGGCGGCCCGCGCGGTGAGCGAGGAGGTGGACGTCACGCTTCCCGGCCGGCGTCCGACGATCGGCCGCAAGCACATCATCACGCAGACGCTCGACGAGATCATCGGGATCCTCAAAGGGATGGGGTTCGCGGTCGCCTACGGCCCGGAGCTCGAGACCGAGTACTACAACTACGACGCGCTCAACTTTCCGCCGAACCATCCCGCGCGCGACATGCAGGACACGTTCTGGATTGACGAGGGCCGCCCTGAGGGCGGCACGCATCTGCTGCGGACGCATACCTCGCCGGTGCAGATCCGGGTGATGGAGCGGCAGCGGCCGCCCGTGCGCGTGGTGATGCCGGGCAAGTGCTTCCGGAACGAGTCGGTCAACGTCCGGAGCCACGTGATGCACCACCAGATCGAGGGGCTCTACGTGGACGAGGGGGTCACCTTCGGCGACCTGAAGGGGACGCTTGACACCTTCCTGCGCACGTGGCTGGGGGCGGAGGTCGAGCTCCGGTTCCGGCCGAGCTACTTTCCGTTCACGGAGCCGAGCGCGGAGGTGGATGTGACCTGCATCCTGTGCAAGGGGAGCGGGTGCCGCGTGTGTAAGCATTCCGGGTGGCTCGAGCTTCTGGGTGCGGGGATGGTGGACCCGGCGCTGTATTCATACGTCGGGTATGACCCGGAGCGCTACACGGGCTACGCGTGGGGCCTCGGGATCGAGCGGCTGGCAATGATGAAGTACGGCATCGAGGACATCCGGCTGTTTTTCCAGAACGACATGCGGTTTTTGGAGCAGTTTTAGCGACGCAGGTGACCCATGGTCGAAGCGGCGATTGAACAAGGCATTGCCGAGATGGTCGAGACGGCCCGACGGGCGTTCGGCGAGCGTCTGCGCCGGATCGTGCTGTACGGCTCGTACGCGCGCGGCGACTACGATGCCGAGTCGGACGTGGACCTGCTCGTTCTGGCCGACGGCGTTCCTGCCGAGGCGTGCGATCAGCTCGTCGGCACTATGGTTGATCTCAGTATTCGCACGGGCCGGCTCATCGTTCCTTCCACGTTGGACACGACGCGCTGGCGGTGGCTCGTCGAGCAGGAAGCGCCAATCGCGCTCAATATCATGAAACAAGGGCGGGTGATATGGCCGGCCAGGAATACGTAGACGCCGAGATGTCGCGGGCTCGCGAGTGTCTGGATGTGATTCCGCAGCTCATCAAGGATAGGCACTACGCCTTCGCGATCGAGCGGGCGTACTATGCGTGTTTCTACGCGGCGAGCGCGCTGCTCTCGACGCGCGGACTTGGCTTCTCCAAACACGCTGCGCTCATCGGTGCATTCGGCACGGAGTTCGCCAAGCCCAAGCTGATCGATCCGGCGCATCACAAGACGTTGGGCGAGCTCTTTAAGGTGCGTCAGGACGTGACGTACGCCTTCGACGCAGTACCGAGTGGCGAGCTGGCGCAGCAGAGCGCGAGTCGCGCGGCGCAGTTCGTCGAAGCGGCCGAAGCCTTTCTCAAGAGCAGACTTTGACAGCGGCACGGATAGCATGAAGGTTCCATACAGCTGGCTCAGGGAGTTTGTGGAGGTGGGTCTGCCGGCGGAGGTGCTGGCGGACCGGCTCACGATGGCGGGGCTCGAGGTCGAGGAGCTCGTGCGCGTCGGCGAGGACCTGGGCGCGATGCGGGTCGGGCAGATCAAGACCTGCGGGAAGCACCCGAACGCGGACAAGCTGACGCTGTGCGAGGTGTTCGACGGGCAGCGGACGCTGCAGGTGGTGTGCGGGGCGACGAACCAGAAGGCGGGCGACAAGGTGGCGGTCGCGTACCCGGGGCAGCGGTTCGTCTCGCTCAAGACGGGCGAGGAGACGGTGCTCAAGACGGCGAAGATCCGGGGCTTCGAGTCGCAGGCGATGATGTGCTCGGAAGTCGAGGTCGGGCTGGGCGAGGACGCGGCCGACAGGGTCGGTGAGGCCGGAATCATGATCCTGCCGGAGGAGACGGAGGTCGGGGCGAGCTTCGTCGAGGCGATGGGGATCGCCGACGCGGTCTTCGACATTGCCGTGATGCCCAATCGGCCGGACGTGGCGAGCGTGCTCGGCGTGGCGCGCGAGGTGGCGGCATTGTTCGACCTGCCGCTGCGCGAGCCGGACTGCTCGGTGACGGAGGCGGGCACGAAGCCCGTCGAGAAGTGGGCCGAGGTTGAAATCCTCGCGCCGGAGCTGTGCTCGCGGTACGTGGCGCGGATCATAGACGGGGTGACGGTCGGCCCGTCGCCGCTGTGGGTGCGCCAGCGGCTGATGAAGGTGGGTGTGCGCGCGATCAGCAACATCGTGGACGTGACAAACCTCATCATGATGGAGCTGGGCCAGCCGCTGCACGCGTTCGACTACGCCACGATCAAGGACGGCCATATCATCGTGCGGCGTGCGCGCGCGGGCGAGACGATGATGACGCTCGACGGCCAGGAGCGGGCGCTTGACGAGGAGATGCTCGTGATCGCCGACGCCTCGAGGGCGATCGCGCTCGCGGGCGTCATGGGCGGCGAGAACACGGAGGTGGAGGCGCACACGACGACCGTGCTGCTGGAGAGCGCGTGTTTCGAGCCCGGCTGTATCCGGCGCACCTCGCGGCGGCTGGGGCTGCCGAGCGAGTCGTCGTACCGCTTCGAGCGGGGCGTGGATCCCGGGCTCCAGGCGCGTGCGGCGGCGCGTGCGGCGCGGCTCATGGCGGAGCTCGGGGGCGGGGCCGTGATGCCGGGCGCGGTTGACGTGGTCGCCAGGCCGGTTGAGTCCCAGCGGGTTACGGTGCGCACCGAGCGTGTGAACCGGGTGCTTGGCACGGAGCTGAGCCATGGTGAGATCGAGACGATGTTGCGCCGGATGCGGTTCCATGTTGTGGGCAGCGGTGACGGCGAGACGGTGGTGGAGAACCCCTCGTACCGAGTGGACCTCGAGCGGGAGATAGACTATGTCGAGGAGCTGGCGCGGCTCTACGGCTACGAGCACATTCCGACGCCGGTTTCGAGCACGAAGATCGTGCCGCACGAGGAGAGTGCGGGCGAGCGGCTTGAGACGTTCTCCAAAAATGTGTTGACCGGATTCGGTTTTTTCGAGATAATAAACTGCAACTTGATAAGCGACAAGGCGGCCGGAGCCGTCGGTGAATTGTTCTTTGATTCGCCGGTTGAGCCGGTCCGGGTCCTGCAGGCGAAGAGCGCGGACTTGGTCAACCTGCGGCCGACGCTGCTCGCGGGGATGCTCGAGACGATCGCGCGCAACCACCGGCAGCGGCGGCTCGATGTGAAGCTGTTCGAGATCGGGCGCGTGCACCTGGCGGGCCGGGACGGCACGCCGGTCGAGCGTGTGGCGGTCTCGCTCGGCCTGTCGGGCAAGCGCGACGAGGAGTCGTGGGCCCGGCGTTCGGGCGACGCTGATTTCTTTGACCTCAAGGGCGCGATCGAGGGGTACCTCGACGCGGCGGGGGTCGGGGCGGTTTCGTTCGTTCCCGAGCGCAACGGGCTGTTCATGCCGGGCCAGTGCGCGAGCGTCAGGGCGGGGGACGCGGTCCTTGGCCTGTGCGGCCGGGCGAGCACGGCGGCGGCCGCGGCGTTTGATGTTGGGGCGCCGGCGTACGTGGCAGAGCTCGACCTGGAGGCGCTTGCCAGGCTGGCGCGGTTCGTGAGCGAATATGAACCGCTGCCGGTGTATCCGGGCACGCGGCGCGACATCGCGCTGGTCGTGAGCGAGGCGACGCCGTTCGAGGCGGTGCTTGAGGCGCTCGAATCGGTCAAGGTGCCCATCCTGCGCGGGGTGAAGCTCTTCGACTGCTACCGTGGGGAGCAGGTCGGCGCCGGGCGCAAGAGCCTGGCGTTCTCGCTCGAGTACTCCTCGGCGGCCGGGACGCTCACCGACAAGCAGGTTGAGAAAGCGCACGCCCGGATCAGGAAGGCGCTGCTGGAAAAGCTTGAGTGTGAGGTGCGCGAGGGGTAACCTGAGCGCCGTTGACAGGACATCGTGAAAGTGTGTGGCAAAGGTTTGTTCAGTGTACGATAGAGGCATAACGACCGTTCAGATCTTCGGCAAGGAGTATCCGGTCGTGAGCGACCAGAACCCGGAGTACGTCCGGACGCTTGCCGCCTACGTCGATGAGAAGATGACGGAGGTGGCCGGCGGCTCGGAGACGGCGACGGCGAGCCGAGTGGCGGTGCTGGCAGCGCTCAACATTGCCGACGAGTACATGCGGCTCAAGAACGAGAAGGAGAAGTTCATCGGTCTCGTCGAGGGTCGCGTGTCGAAGGTCGTGAAGATGGTCGAGGAGAAGCTCGCGCAATAGCCGGGGAGGCGGTTGCGGCACGGGCTTGGGTAGAGATCAGAATACCCTGCGATGTTCGTGGCGGAACGACAATTTCTTTGAGCCAACACTTTCACTGAGGGAGCCTCGATAAGGCTGACGGTGCCGGCGCGGGGATCGGGCGCCAGAGGTCTTGAGGGCACCCACCTGCACAAGCAGGCGTTCAAGGAAGTCGTTCGTACGGCATCTTGCAGGGTATTTTTTTGGCGCGCGCGTGTGCGTACGCGCACTGCGCGGGCCGTTTGAGAGGGCCGCCGGCACCCGAGGGCCGCCGGCGGTCGAGAGGAGACGCAATGGACCTGTTCGGCGACGAACGGGATGAAGACCAGGCCCCGGCCTTTGCGCCGCTGGCGATCCGGATGCGGCCCCGGACGCTCGACGAGTACGTGGGCCAGGCGCACCTGGTCGGCCCGGGGCGGCTGCTGCGCCGGGCGATCGAGGCGGACCGGGTCGGGTCGGTGATCCTGTACGGCCCGCCGGGCTCGGGCAAGACGGCGCTCGCGCACGTGATCGCGGCGATGACGGAGAGCCGGTTCGTGGCGATGAGCGCGGTCACTACGAACGTGGCGGAGCTCAAGCAGCTCGCCGCCGACGCGGCGAACCGGCAGCGGCAGTCGGGGCGCCGCACCACGCTTTTCCTCGACGAGATCCACCGGTTCAACAAGGCGCAGCAGGACGTGTTGCTGCCGTTCGTCGAGCGCGGGACGCTGACGCTGATCGGCGCGACGACCTACAATCCGTTTTTCTACATCAACGCGGCGCTGGTGTCGCGGTCGAAGATCCTGCCCTTGCGCCCGCTCGACGACGAGGCGATCCGTGCGATCGTGCGTCGGGCGCTGGCGGACGCCGAGCGCGGCCTCGGCGCGCACCGGATCGAGCTCGGCGACGAGGCGCTTGCGCATATCGTCACCGTGAGCGACGGGGACGCGCGCAAGGCGCTCAACGCGCTCGAGGTGGCGGCGCTCTCGACGCCGCCCGGCGAGGACGGGGTGGTGATCGTGGACCGGCAGGCGATCGAGGAGTCCACCCAGCGCAAGGCGGTCGTGTACGACCGCGACGGCGACCAGCACTACGACACGGCGAGCGCGTTCATCAAGAGCATGCGGGGCTCGGACCCGGACGCGGCGCTCTACTGGCTCGCGAAGATGCTCGAGGCGGGCGAGGACCCGCGGTTCGTCGCGCGGCGGGTGGTGATTGCGGCGGCCGAGGACGTGGGCAATGCCGACCCGCGGGCGCTGGGCGTGGCGACGGCGGCGTTCCAGGCGGTGGAGTTCGTCGGGATGCCGGAGGCGCAGATCCCGCTGGCGCAGGCGGTGATCTACGTGGCGACGGCGCCCAAGAGCAACTCGGCGGTGGCGGGCATCAACGCGGCGGTCGAGGCGGTGCGCGAGGAGAAGACGCGCGAGGTGCCCATGCACCTGAGGGACGCGAGCTACGCGGGCGCCAAGCGGCTGGGCCACGGCGAGGGGTACAAGTACCCGCACAGCTTCGACGGGCACATCGTCGAGCAAGAATACATTCCCCAGGGAAAGCGGTTCTACGTGCCGAGCGACCAGGGCTACGAGCGCCGGATCGCCGAGCGGCTCGAGCTGTGGCGGGCGGCGCTCGAGGAGCAGGGCGGCCGGGAGGCCGAGCGTTAGGCGATGAAGGCGACGCTTCGCGCGCAGATGAAAGAGGCCCGGCTCGCGTTGAGCGAGGCGGAGATCAGGCGGCGCAGTGGGCTGATCGCGGACCGGCTGAGCGAGCTGGCCGCGTTTCGCGCGGCGTCGGTTGTGATGCTTTACCTGCCGGTGCGGAACGAGGTGGACACGACGCCGGTGGTGGCGCGCTGCTTCAACGAGGGCAAGACGCTGGTGCTGCCGCGCATGGACTACGAGCGCGGCCGGATCGTCGCGCACCGGGTGGAGGACCTGCCCGGGCAACTCGTGCTGGGGCGCATGGGCCTGTTGGAGCCCGACCCGGCGGCGACGGCGGTGGTGCCGCCCGAGGCGCTGGAGCTGGTCGGGGTGCCGGGGCTGGCGTTCGACCGGCAGGGCAACCGGGTCGGCTGGGGCCGCGGCTACTATGACGCGTTCCTCGCGTTGCTCGGCGCGCGCACGTGCCGGGTGGGGCTGGCGTACGGGTTTCAGCTCGTCGAGGCGATGGAGCACGACGGGCATGACGTGCCGATGGACTACGTGTTGACCGAGGAGATGACGCTGGACCTGACCAGCGAAGAACATATGTCGAGATAGATTGGGTAAAGGAGTTGGCCATGGTGGTCTTTGCAGCCGCAGGGATAGTTGCACAGGGGAACGGCGCCGGGACGGACCCGGCCCTGTTGGTCCTGGTCGGCGCGGTCGCGGTGGTGCTGGGCGTGTTCATCGGCCTGGCGATCCAGCGGCGGTTGACGAGGCAGCGCATCGGCTCGGCCAAGGTGCAGGCGGACGAGCTGGTGCAGCGAGCGATCAAGGAGGCTGAAGAGGAGCGCAAGCGCCGTTCGCTCGAGCTCAAGGACGAGGAGCTCAGGGTGCGTGCGGAGTTCGAGCAGGAGACGCGCGACACGCGCAAGGAGCTGCGTCGGCTCGAGCAGCGCATCCAGCAGCGGGACGAGAACCTGGATCGCAAGGTGGCGCTGATCGACAAGAAGGAAGAGGAGCTGATCGGGCGTGAGAAGAGCGTGGACAAGAAGGCAAAGGAACTGGACCGGAAGGACCGGAAGCTCTCGCAGCTTATTGAGGATGAGAACCGCCAGTTGCAGCGCATCTCGGGGATGAACCGGCACGAGGCGCGCGAGCAACTGCTCAACCGGATGGAGGATGAGGTGACGAAGGAGGCGGCCGGGCTGATCCGCCGCATCGAGGGCGAGGCCCGCGAGACCGCCGACAAAAGTGCCAAGAAGATTATCGGCGATGCGCTGCAGCGCATCGCGAGCGACTACGTGGCGGAGGTGACGGTCTCGTCGGTGTCGCTGCCGAACGACGAGATGAAGGGGCGCATCATCGGGCGCGAGGGGCGGAATATCCGCGCGCTGGAGGCCGCCACGGGGATTGACATCATTATTGACGACACGCCCGAGGCCGTGATCCTGAGCGGCTTCGACCCGGTTCGCAAGGAGATCGCGCGGCTCGCGCTCGAGCGACTGATGCTCGACGGGCGGATCCATCCCGCGCGGATCGAGGAAGTGGTGGCGAAGGTGCGCAAGGAGATGGAGCAGACGATCAAGGAGGCGGGCGAGGAGGCGGCGTTCGAGGTGGGCGTTCACGGGTTGCACCCGGAGCTCATCAAGGCGCTTGGGCGGCTCCGGTTCCGCTACAGTTATGGGCAGAACGTGCTGCGCCATTCCATCGAGGTGGCGCACGTCATGGGGATGATGGCCGCTGAGCTTGACGTGGACGTGCCGCTGGCCAAGCGCATCGGGGTGTTGCACGACGTGGGCAAGGCGCTCAGCCACGAGGTCGAGGGTCCGCACGCGCTGATCGGGGCGGAGTTCGCCAAGCGCTACCGGGAGTCGGCGACGGTGGTCAACGGCATCGCCGCCCACCACCTGGACGAGGAGCCGAAGAGCATTCTCGCGGTGCTGTCGCAGGCGGCGGACTCGCTCTCGGCGGCGCGGCCGGGCGCGCGTTCCGAGACGCTGTCGATTTACATCAAGCGGCTCGAGAAGCTCGAGGAGGTGGCGAAGTCGTTTCGTGGGATCGAGAAGGCGTACGCGATGCAGGCGGGCCGGGAGATCCGCGTGCTCGTCGAGCCCGACCGGGTCAACGACGACGAAGCGCTGGTGCTCGCGCGCAAGCTCTCGAAGAAGATCGAGGGCGAGCTGGAGTATCCGGGCCAGATCAAGGTCACGGTGATCCGTGAGACCCGCGCGATCGAGTTCGCGCGCTAGGGGCGCCGGCGCCTGGAGGCTGGTTGGAGGCTGGTAGGAATGCGCGGATGAGAATCCTCTGTATAGGCGACGTGGTCGGCCGGCCGGGCCGCGAAGCGGTGGAGCGGTGCACCGGGATGCTGCGCCAGGAGCACGGGGTGGAGTGCGTCGTGGTCAACGCGGAGAATGCCGCCGGGGGCTCGGGCATCACGGGGCGGATCGCACGGGACCTGTTGGCCGCGGGCGTTGATGTGATCACGCTCGGCGACCATGCCTGGAAGCAGCGCGACGTGTTCGAGGCGTTCACGGAGTTTTCGACGCTGCTGCGGCCGGCCAACTACCCGTCGGAGGCGCCGGGCCGGGGCGCGTGCGTGGTGGAGCTCGAGGGGGGGCTGCAGGTCGGGGTGATCAATCTGGTGGGCCGCATCTTCATGGCGCCCTCGGAGTGCCCGTTTCGCGCCGCGGATGCGGCGATCGCCGAGCTCGAGCGCAGAACGCGGGTCATCGTCGTGGACATGCACGCCGAGGCCACGAGCGAGAAGGTGGCCATGGGGCGCTATCTCGACGGGCGCGTGAGCGTGGTGATGGGCACGCACACGCACGTTCCTACGGCCGACGAGACGGTGCTGCCCGGCGGGACGGCGTACATCACGGACGTGGGGATGACGGGCCCGCACGATTCCGTTCTCGGCCGGCAGGTCAAGCCGGTGCTCAAGAAGCTCGTGACGGGGGTGCCGGCGCGTTTCGAGGTGGCGACGGGCGACGTGCGGCTGTCGGGCATCGTTGTCACCGTGGACGAGCGGACGGGCCGGGCCTCGGCCATTCAGCGCATCCAGGTCGGGCTCGAGCGGGAGGCGCGGCCGTGACGGACGCCGAGCACGTCTTCAAGGTCTCGGAGCTGACGCGCGAGGTCAAGACGCTGCTCGAGGCGAAGTATCCGGGGATCTGGCTCGAGGGGGAAGTCTCGAATTACCGGGCGGCGGCGTCGGGGCACCGGTACTTCACGCTCAAGGACGAGTTCGCGCAGATCAGCGCGGTGATGTTCAAGTCGGCCCGCCCGCCGAGCGGCTTCCGGTTCACCGACGGGATGAAGGTGGTGGTGCAGGGCAACATCTCGGTGTACGAGCCGCGGGGCGCGTACCAGATCATCGTCAAGCGGATCGAGGAGCGGGGCGTCGGCGCGCTGCAGCTCGCTTTCGAGCGGCTCAAGAAGAAGCTGTATGACGAGGGGCTGTTCGACGAGGCGCACAAGGTGCCGGTGCCGATGCTGCCGGACCGGATCGGGGTGGTGACGTCGCCGACGGGCGCGGCGATCCGCGACGTGCTCAACGTGCTGGAGCGGCGGTTCGCCGAGGTGCACGTGATCGTGTCGCCGGTGCCGGTGCAGGGCGAGTCGGCCGCGCCGGAGATCGTCTCGGCGATTGACGAGCTCAACGCGCTCCGGCTGGTGGACGTGATCATCGTGACGCGCGGCGGGGGAAGTCTCGAGGACTTGTGGCCGTTTAACGACGAGCGGGTGGCGCGGGCCATTTACCGCTCGGAGATCCCGGTGATTTCGGCGGTGGGCCACGAGATTGACTGGACGATCGCGGACTACGTTGCCGATCTGCGGGTGCCGACGCCGTCGGCGGCGGCGGAGCTGGTGGTGGGGCGCAAGGCGGAGCTGCTCGAAAGGGTTGGCAAGAACAGGGAGAAGCTCTACACTTGGGCCACGGCGCTCGTTGGCGAACTGGGTCGCCGCCTCGAGGTGGCGCGGAAGAGCTACGTTTTCAGGGAACCGGCGGGTGTGGTGCGGCAGTATCAACAGCGGGTGGATGATGCGGCGGGGCGCATGGCGCTGCACGCCGGTCACTGCATGCAGCGGCTGGGCGATCGCATCCGGGAGTTCGCGGCCCGGCTCCGCGCGTTGGATCCGCTGGGGGTGCTGGCGAGAGGCTACAGCCTGACCGCGGACGCGGCGACCGGACGGCTGGTGACGGACGTGGGCTCGCTCGAACGGGGCGGGCAGGTACGGACGCGTGTCCGCCGGGGCGCGTTCGTGGCAAGGGTCGACCGAATCGAGGATGTCGATCGGATCGAGGATGAGGAGGCGTTTGGCTCGGCGCATGGCGAAGATTGACTTCGAGAAGTCGCTGGCGAAGCTCGAGCAGATCGTCGCGCAGATGGAGGCGGGCGAGCTGAGCCTCGACGAGATGCTGGCGAAGTTCAAGGAGGGCATGGCGCTCGCGCAGGCGTGCTCGAAGCGTCTCAACGAGGCGGAGCGCACGATCGAGGTGCTTGCGAAGGGCGAGGACGGCCGCGTCGAGACGAAGCCGTTCCCCGCCGAGCCGGCGGCGGGCGAGGACAGCGCCGAGGAGGCGCCGGACGGCGACCTGCCGTTCTAGGGGCTGCGAAAGGCGGAGGACGATACGCCGATGTCGCGTTATCTCGACATGATTGACTCGCCCCGGGACCTCAAGAAGCTGCACAACGGGCAGCTCGAGGTGCTGGCGCAGGAGATCCGCGAGGAGATCGTGCGCACGGTGTCGCGCACGGGCGGGCACCTGGCGTCGAACCTGGGGGTGGTGGAGCTGACGATTGCGCTGCATCGGACCTTCGACGCGCCGAACGATAAGATTGTCTGGGACGTGAGCCACCAGGCGTACGCGCATAAGCTCATCACGGGGCGGCGCGAGCGGTTCCGGACGCTGCGGCAGCACGGCGGGCTGAGCGGGTTCGCCAATCCGAAGGAGAGCGAGTACGACGCGTTCGCTGCGGGCCACGCGAGCACGGCGGTCTCGGCGGCGCTCGGCATGGCGGCGGCGCGTGACCGGCGCGGGGGCGGCGAGAAGGTGATCGCCGTGATCGGCGACGGGGCGCTCACGGGCGGGACGGCGCTCGAGGCGCTCTACCAGGGGCATACGGGGACGAGGGACTTCCTGGTGGTGCTCAACGACAACGAGATGTCCATCTCGCCGAACGTGGGTGCGATCGCGCGGTACCTCAACCGGCTGATCACGAACCCGCTTTACAACCGGTTCAACCGGGCGCTCGACAGGCTGCTGGTGAAGATCCCGAGGGTGGGTGCGCGGCTTGTGCGCTGGCGCGGGCGGTTGCTCGAGAGCATCAAGAGCCTGCTGGTGCCGGGCTTCTTTTTCGAGGAGATGGGGTTCCGTTACTTCGGGCCGATCGCGGGGCACAATCTGCGTTTCTTGCTCGACGTGCTCAAGGGCGTCAAGGCCGAGCGGCGGCCGGTGCTCTTGCACGTGGTGACGCGCAAGGGGAAGGGCTACGCGCCGGCCGAGGCGGCGCCGGAGGCGTTCCACAGCGCGCCGAAGTTCGAGCCGCTGACCGGGCGGCCGAAGGGCCGGCCGGGGCCCGTGACCTATACCGAGGTGTTCGCCCGGACGCTGTGCGAGCTGGCCGGGCGCGACGAGCGGGTCGTGGCGATCACGGCGGCGATGGCGAAGGGCACCGGACTGGACGCGTTCAAGGAGTCGTTCCCGAAGCGGTTTCACGACGTGGGCATCGCCGAGGAGCACGCGGTGGTGTTCGCGGCGGGTCTGGCGATGGCGGGGATGCGGCCGGTCGTGGCGGTGTATTCGACGTTCTTGCAGCGGGCCTACGACCAGATCCTGCACGACGTATGCCTGCAGAAGCTGCCCGTGGTGTTTGCGGTCGACCGGGCCGGGCTCGTGGGCGAGGACGGGCCGACGCACCACGGGGTGTTCGATGTTTCGTTCCTCGGGATGATGCCGAACATGACGGTGCTTGCGCCGAAGGACGAGCGCGAGCTGCGCGACATGCTGCACTTCGCCCTGGGCCACGAGGGGCCGGTGGCGGTGCGTTACCCCAAGGGGGAAGGTACGGGCGTGGACCTCGCGGCGCCGGTCGAGACGCTGGTGTACGGTCGCGGCGTCCTGGAGAGGCCCGTCGACAGGCTCAGGGCGGGCGCGGGCGACGACGCGGCGATCCTTGCCGTGGGCCCGATGGTAGGCGTGGCGCTCGAGGCGGCCGCGCGGCTCGAGCGGGAGGGGTGGTCGGTGATGGTGGGCAACCCCCGGTTTCTCAAGCCGCTCGACGAGGCGTTGCTGGGGCTCGCGGCCTCGACGGGCCGGGTCTTCACGCTCGAGGAGCACGTGTTGCGCGGCGGTTTCGGCAGCGCGGTGGCCGACTGGCTGGCCGACCGGGCGCGGGAGCGGGTCGCCTGCCGGCGGATCGGGATACCGGACGCGTTTGTCGAGCATGGATCGCGCGAGGTGCTGCGCGAGCAGCTTGGGTTGACGCCCGAGGGTGTGGCGCGGCGCGTGCGGGCGGCGCTTTCAGCGGCAAGGATTCCGAACGAGGCAGGCGGGTGAGGCGGGTGAAGCTCGTTTCGATTGTTCCCAACACGACCAAGACCGGGTGGCTCGAGTTGACCGAGCGCTTGCTCGAGGCGCTGAAGAAGCGCGGCGTCCGGGTGGCGATGCCGCCGGAGGTGGTGGCCAAGCACGGGCTCGGTGGCGCGCCGCTCGATGCGGACGCGGCGCTCGCCGACGGGGAGATGGTCTTCTCGCTCGGCGGCGACGGGACGATGCTCAGCACGATCCGGCGCGTGGGCAACTACGGGGTGCCGGTGCTGGGGACCAACCTGGGTGGTTTCGGGTTTCTGGCCGAGTTCACGGCGGCGTCGCTGTTGGAGTCGCTCGACCGGGTGCTCGAGGGCGACTACGCGGTGTCTGAGCGGATGATGCTGGAGGTGTCGGTCGAGCGCGGGGGCCGGACGGTGGCGACGCACGCGGCGCTCAACGACGTGGTGATTGACGCCGGCACGCTGGCGCGGATGTTGAGGCTCAAGACGTCGGTGGGCCGGCAGTCCCTGACTCGGTACGAGGCGGACGGTTTGATCATCGCCACGCCGACGGGCTCGACGGCGTACTCGCTGTCGGCGGGCGGCCCGATCGTGCATCCGGACTTGCGGGCGATCCTGCTGACACCGATCTGTCCGCACACGCTGACGAACAGGCCGATTCTTCTGCCCGCCGAGGAGACGGTCCGGGTGGAACTGTCCGAGGACCGGGGCGGGGCGGGGCTGACCATCGACGGGCAAGTCGGGATCGAGCTCGGCGCCAGGGACGTGATCACGATTTGCAGGTCGCCGCACGTGGTGCGGCTGGTGACGAGCCACAAGCGTTCGTATCTTGATATTCTCAAGGATAAGCTTCGCTGGGGCGGCGCCCGGGACGGATAGTGCGGCGCGTCCGGCTGGTATGGTGATATGATTAGGCCATGGACGGTGCAGGTGTGGAGACGAAGTTCGAGCTGAGAATCCGCAGCGAGTGGTGTAAGAGCTGCGGCTACTGCATCGCTTCGTGCCCCAAGGGGGTGCTCGAGTTTTCCGACGAGCTCAATGCGCGGGGGGTGCATCCCGCGGTGGCGGCGCGTCCCGAGGACTGCACGGGCTGCCGGACGTGCGTGGTGGTGTGTCCGGACGTGGCGTTCGAGGTGTTCAAGAATGGCTCAGAATGACGGCGACCGCACGCTGATGTGCGGCAACGATGCGATGGCCGAGGCGGCGATCCGCGCGGGGTGCCGCTGCTACTTCGGCTACCCGATCACGCCGCAGAACGAGGTCACGGCCTACATGTCGAAGCGGATGCCGGAGGCCGGGGGGACGTTTCTGCAGTCGGAGAGCGAGCTCGCGGCGGTGAACATGGTGTTCGGGGCGGCGGCGGTGGGGGCGCGGGCGATGACGAGCTCGTCGAGCCCGGGCATCAGCCTCAAGCAGGAGGGGATCTCGTATCTCGCCGGGTGCGAGTTGCCGGCGGTGATCGCGAACGTGATGCGCGGCGGGCCGGGGCTTGGAAGCATCGGGCCGTCGCAGTCGGACTACTTCCAGGCGACGCGCGGCGGGGGCCACGGCGATTACAGGCACCTCGTGCTGGCGCCCTCGACGGTGCAGGAGCTTGTGGACCATACCATTCTCGCCTTCGATCTGGCCGATAGGTACCGGAACCCTGTCATGGTTCTGAGCGATGGGATCCTGGGCCAGATGATGGAGCCGGTGGTGATCCCGGACGAGCCGGAGACGCATGAACCGGCCAAGCCGTGGGCGCTGACGGGCGCTGCGGGGCGCGCGCCGAACGTGGTGAAGTCGCTTTACCTCGACGTGCTCGAGCTCGAGGCGCACAACCGGGACCTGCAGGCGAAGTATGACCGGATGGAGCGGGACGAGGTGCGCTACGAGACGCTCGAGGCCGAGGACGCGGAGGTGATGCTCGTGGCGTTCGGCACGGTGGCGCGCATCTGCCGTTCGGCGCTCGGGGCGCTGCGGGATCGGGGCCACAGGGTGGGCCTGTTCCGGCCGATCACGCTCTGGCCGTTCCCGGTCGAGGCGCTGCGGGCGACGCGGGAGCGGGTCCGTGCGTATCTCGTGGTGGAGATGAACATGGGCCAGATGGTGGAGGACGTGCGGTTGGCGGTCGAAGGGCGGCGGCCCGTCGAGTTCTACGGCCGGAGCGGGGGCGCGGTGATGACGGTGGAGCAAGTGGTCGAGCGGGTCGAGGCGCTGGCGGCCCGCGAGGCGGCCTCGGGCGAGGGGGCCTCATGAGAGAAGTCGTCAGAGAGGTCGTCTACCAGATGCCCGAGAGCCTCAAGCCGGTGGTGACGCATTACTGCTCGGGGTGCGGCCACGGGATCGTGCAGCGTTTGATCGCCGAGATCGTGGACGAGCTCGGTATCCGCGAGCGGACGGTGGGGATCTCGCCGGTGGGCTGCGCGGTGCTGGGGTACGATTATTTCAACTTCGACGTGAGCGAGGCGGCGCACGGGCGGACGCCGGCGGTGGCCACGGGCATGAAGCGGGCGCGGCCCGATCTCGTTGTGTTCAGCTACCAGGGCGACGGGGACCTGGCGGCGATCGGTACGGCCGAGATCGTGCATGCGGCCAACCGCGGGGAGAACATCACGGTGATCTTCGTCAACAACGGCGTGTACGGCATGACGGGTGGCCAGATGGCGCCCACGACGCTTGCGGGCCAGGTGACGAAAACGACGCCCCGGGGCCGGATGCCCGAGGACGTGGGGGCGCCGCTGCGGGTGCCCGAGATGCTGGCGCTGTGTGACGAGACGACGTTCCTGGCCCGCTGCGCGCTCAACAGCCCCAGGAACATCCGCGCCGCCAAGCGGGCGCTCAAGAAAGCGTTTCAGTACCAGGTGGATGGGGCGGGCTTCTCCTTAGTCGAGATCGTCTCGCCGTGCCCGACCTACTGGGGCGTCGAGCCGCTCGAGGCGCTCAAGTGGATCGAGGAGAAGGTGATCCCGCGTTACCCCCTCGGCGTCTTCAAGGACGCCGCCGCCGCCGCCGCCGCCGCCGAGGGCGCCGGGGCCGAAGCGCCCGCAGGCTGAGAGCCGCGTCCGGGCCAGCGCGTTCGCGCAAGCACCGCCGTTTCGGGTCCTGGGAGGCAAGGGGCAAAGGTCCGGGCTGGCGCGGGCGGCGTGCTTCAGGTGCATCTCTGGTTTCCTGGTTTTCCCTGAACGATTCCCTGACAGAAGCGGTCGGTCGAGTTTTTTCGATTTTTCTTCTTGACAGGGGGGACAGTGTGTGGTAGGGTACTGCCATCAAAGGGGGGTTTGTAGCCCGGTCAATGTCTGAAGGAAGCGGCGGTTTTGTTTCGTCGCGGGCTTTTTCCTGCCAACCGGACTGTCTAACCCAGGACCACGAGGACTGTTACATCCAAAGGAGGTAAGGGGACAATGAAGAAACTACTCACAACGATGGCCGCGCTGGCCATCCTGGGTCTGGTGGCACCGGCCATGGCGCAGTGGGTGCCGCTGCCGGAGAACCCGGCGTGGTGGCCGTACGGCGACTATCCTCTCAACGTGGGCGGGCAGCCGTCGCCCTCGCTGTCGAGCCTGGGGTTGACCCAGTACGCGGCCGAGGCGCTCTACAACACGGCGGGCTACTGGCCGCGCAGTAATGCGGGCGGGGTCTACGCCAATGAGCTGTACTACACTATCGGTGGGTTCGGGCCGGCTACTATTGCCATTGACCCGAACGACCCGACCAGTGCGAAGTACCACGACAACCGCCAGTCGGGCAACGACCAGTACGATCCGAACACGAACACGTGGGCCTCGTCCAAGTACGACGGCACGGGACCGGCCGGCTACAACAACCCGGGACCCCTCGGGCCGCCGAGCGCGGCGATGCCGACGGTGGGCAATGGCGCGTACATTGGCACGAGCCAGACGGTGGCGGTCGACACGGACGGGGATCCCACGCTGGAGATCCTGGTGAAAGGCGGGTATCCGATCTGGGGCGGCGAGTTCGGCATCTACGACCCCGATACGGATACCTGGTCCGGCAGTTCTGCGCCGGTAGCCTGGACCAGCGGCGGGGGCGTTGCCCAGTACCTGGGCGCTGCCCGCGAGGCCGGTGGCAAGGTGTACTGCATCGGCGGGTACCAGTGGGGCGCGGTCGGCATCAACGTCCAGGAATATGACCCTGTCGCCGATACCTGGACCGAGATGGGCGAGGACATGCTCCCGGGCGCGGCGTCCGGTCAGTTCAGCGCCGTGACGATCGGCACTGACATCTACCTGCTGGGTGGTGTCGGGGCTTCGACGCAGATCCTGAAGTACGATACCGTTGCGAACACGCTGACGGACACGACCCACACCCTGCTGAAGGGCGTTCTCCGTTCAGCGGCCGTGGTGTGGGGCGGCAAGATCCTCGTGCTTGGCGGTGAAGGCGCTGGCGGCGGCCAGACCGAGGCGGTTCAGGTCTACGACCCGGCCACGGGCACGGTGACGTACGGCAGGAACCTGCCGATCGGGATGAGCCGGTTGGCTGCGGACATTGATCCTCTCACCGGCACGATCTATCTTGGCGGCACGTATCAGGCCAAGCTGGCTGACGGGACTGGTTACAACGGCAACGACCTGTGGTCCGCTAATGCCGGCTGGGTTGTTCCCGAGCCAGGGACGATGGCCCTGTTCGGCTTCGGGCTGCTGGCGTTGCTCGGCCTGCGTCGCAGGAAGTAAGAGCGTAGCCATTGACAGACAGCCGGGCGAAAGCTCGGCATGAGAAACGGGGCGGACTCCACCCGGAGAGGTGGGGTCCGCCTTTTCTTTCCGCGTCGGAAGGCCGGCGAGGTGGCGCGGGAAAGACGCCCTGATCTTGGGGGACGGCCCGTGCATCAGCCTCCTGCCGATGTCGATCCGGCCGTGG
>CAZJXV010000058.1:0-18244 GCA_964550015.1 uncultured Verrucomicrobiota bacterium | reverse complement strand
CCAGAGCCGTTTGATCATCATCTTCATCAGCGGCGTCGGATACGGCAGCTTGCCCATCCGCGCGGCGAAGAAGCCCTTCGGCGTGAAGGTGACCTTGCCGTCCTTCATCTCGACCGTGCCCTGGTACTGCAGCCGCAGCAGACGGCCGAAGAGCTTCGCATCCACCACCCAATCCACGTCTCCGTTGTCCTCGACGAGCACCCACGAGTCAACGAGCTGGTAGTTGCCTTTCATCTCGGTCGCGCCCACCATGCTGCGGATGTAGGAATTGAGCGCCTGTTCCGTGGTCGTCTTCGTCACCGTCTTCTGGCCGTCAACGGCGATCAGCATCTCCTTGAGCATCGTCTTGAACTGCGACGCGAGCCGGCCGCTCGTCTCCGGCTGCTTCACCTCGGGCCGTTGAAGCGCCAGGTACACACCGTACACGATGACGGCGAGAAAGACGAGACGAAGCACGTTGACGATAATGCGTCGAACCTGCTTCTTCTTGTCCACCTTGTCCTTTGGAACAATACCGGTCACCTGCTCGAAGGTCTGAGAGGTCACCTGGTCAAGTTCGAGCTTCGTGCCGCAGGACCGGCAGAAAATCGCCCCGAGGCGGTTGCCCGTCCCACAATTCGGACACTGCATCATGGTCGAGGATCCTTTCCGTACATCGCGTCCTGGTTGCCGCAGCGTTTGATGCGGCAAATCTATCCTCGAACCGGCCGGATGTCAATGCAGGAACCACGGGAAGCCGGCCTGGAGGAACCGGGCCGACAAGGGCGTTCGCGGCTCAACCCGGACCCCTTTCTCGACGATGGCCGCCCCCTCGAAGGGCGGCCGGGAGGTTGCTCTGGTCAGTGGTGGGTCCCCCGATGAGAGCGGGGCGAGGCAACCCGGCACGGCCCCGGGCAAGCGGCTATTTCCATAGAATCAGGCCGGTGTGAAACGGGCAACACAGGTCATCGTGGCTCGGCACCACCCGGACCGAGAACCCGTGCTGGCCGCTCGTCCGGCAGACGATGCTGCCCACAAACTCCCGCACGCCGTCCCCGCCGTCCTTGTCCGAGACCATCTGCACCACGTCGGCGTCCGTGATGTCGCCGTCCTGGTCGAGCGGGCCCTCGAACAGCTCCACCGCGACATCCTCCGGCTTGAGCCCCCCGAGCCGCACGCGCGCGCGCACCTTCAGCGCCGAGCCCACCGGAAGCTCCTCGACCGATTCGGTCTCGACCCCCTCGATCCGCAGGTTGCGCCACTCCCTGTCGAGCAGCGCCATGTAGGCGGCCAGCTCGCGCGCCCGCCTCAGACTGTCGCCCGCCAGGCGCTCGTGACGCTCCGCCGCGGGCAGGTAGACGCGCTCGACGTACTCGTGCACCATGCGGTTGGTATTGAACATCGGGCAGATGGTGCGCATGGCGGCCTTCATCAGCTTGATCCAGCCGCGCGGCAGGTCGTCGGGCCCCCGCTCGTAGAACAGCGGGATCACTTCCTTCTCGAGCATGTCGTAGATGGCGCGGCCCTCGATCTCGTCCTGGTACCGGTAGTCGCCGCCGTAGTTCTCGCCCAGCCCGATCGCCCAGCCGTTGTCCTGGTTGAACCCCTCGACCCACCACCCGTCCGGGATGCTCATGTTGACGCCGCCGTTGGCGGTCACCTTCATGCCGCTGGTGCCGCTCGCCTCCATGGGCCGGCGCGGCGTGTTGAGCCAGAGGTCAACGCCCTGCACGACGTAGCGGGCCACGTTCATATCGTAGTTCTCGAGGAACACGACGTGGCGCGGGTGGCGGCGGGCGAACTGCACGATCTGGCGGATCAGCTCCTTGCCGCTGTTGTCCTTCGGATGCGCCTTGCCCGCGAAAATGACCTGCACCGGCCGGTCCTTGTTCGTCAGAAGACGCTCGAGACGCTCCGGGTCACGCAAGAGCAGCGTGGCCCGCTTGTACGCGGCGAACCGCCGCGCAAAGCCGATCGTGAGCGCGTCCGGATCGAGCACCTCGGCCGCCTGCGCGATCTCCCCCGGCGGCGCGCCGCGCCTCGTGAGCTGGTCGCGCAACCGCTGCCGCGCGAACGCCACGAGCCGCTCGCGGCGCCGCTCGTGCGTACGCCACAGCTCGCCGTCGGGTATCTCCTCGACGCGCTTCCACACGCTCTGGTCGGCGGGCGACTCGACCCACTTCGGCCCGAGGTACCGGTCGTAGAGCCCGACCAGGTCGTGCGATATCCAGGACCGCGTGTGGATGCCGTTCGTGATGGACGTGATCGGCACCTCCTCGAGCGGCACCCCGTTCCAGACGCGGGCCCACATCCGGCGCGAGACCTCCCCGTGCAGCTTGCTCACGCCGTTCGAGTGGGCCGCGAACTTCAGCGCCAGCACCGTCATGCAGAACGGCTCATCCTTGTCGCCGGGATTGGCCCGGCCGAGCGCCAGAAACTCGTTCCGGCCCAGCCCGAGCGCCGCGTAGTGCTTGGCGAAATACCGCTCCACGAGCAGCGGAGAAAACATGTCGTTGCCCGCCGGCACCGGCGTGTGCGTCGTGAACACGGTGCCGGCCGCCACGGCCTCGCGCGCCTCGGCGAACGAGGCATTCTGTTGCTCCATGAGCATGCGCGTGCGTTCGAGCGCCAGGAACGCCGAGTGCCCCTCGTTCATGTGGCACACCGTCGGCTCGATGCCCAACGCCGTCAGCGCCTGCACGCCCCCGATGCCGAGCATGATCTCCTGCCGAATGCGCTCCTCGCTGCCGGTGTCGCCCCCGTAGAGGCGCGCGGTGATCTCGCGGTCCTCGGGCCGGTTCTCCTCGATGTTCGCATCGAGCATGTAAAGCGTCACACGCCCGACGGCGACCTGCCAGATCTGCGCGTGCACCAGGCCCGAAGGGTACTCCACGGCGATCGTCACCGGCGTGCCGTCGGCGTCGCGGACCAGCGAGACCGGCATGTTGAAGAAGTCGTTGTCCGGGTAGTACTCCTGCTGCCAGCCTTCCGCATTCAGGTACTGGTGGAAGTACCCCTCCCGGTACAGCAGCCCCACGCCGATAAACGGCACGCCCAGGTCGCTCGCCGACTTCGTGTGGTCGCCGGCCAGCACCCCCAGGCCGCCCGAATAGATCGGCAGGCTCTCGGACAAACCGAACTCGAGCGAGAAGTACGCGACCCGTACACCGCCCGCGTCCGAATGGGCCGAACTGAACCAGGTCGCGCTGCTCATGTAGTCGGCGAACTGTACGTACACCCGCTCCATGTGCGCAATGAACCCGTCGTCCGCCGCCGCCTGTTCGAGCCGCTCGGGCGAAATCACGCCGAGCATCGCCACCGGGTTGTGATACACCCGCTCCCACAGGTCCCGGTCCAGACGCCGGAACAGGTCAATGGCCGCCGGGTTCCAGCACCACCACAGGTTGTAGGCGAGGTCCCAGATCTGTCTCAGCTTCTCCGGCAGAGACGGAACAACAACGAATTTGTGAGCAGGCTTCATGAATGCATCCACAGCTTCGGTGTGCGAGAACCAGGGCCTCAGGGCACCCGCCAGAGACCGACCGGGCGGTCTGCCGCCCGGCTCCCGGAGTGTCGCCCAAACGCCCTTACAAGTAAAGTGCCAAGTGCAGCCCTTTCGAAGAGTAGGCGCCGCGCCCGCTTTTCCTCTTGTTCGGCCGCTCGCCTGCGACATGCCCGTTCACGACCGGGCGCACAGGGGATCTCAGTTTCGCTTGGACCCGCAAGCCGTGTTATGATCTGTTGGATTGTGACAGGAGGGTCCCCGCCATGCGCCGCTTCATTCACGCTTTCGCTACGATAGCCTTTCTCGCGAGTGCTCTGGCCCCTGCAAAGACATCGGCCACCGAGTATCTCAACGAGGACGAAGCCGAACAGGCCATGGACGAGATCGGCAAGTGGGCGGACAAGTACTACCTCAAGCCGGAACCGGAAAAGATCCCCGAGATGCTCGAGCTGATGCTCCGCCTGCCGATGTTCGAGCCCGTGGACGAGTACGACGAGGAAGAGGCAGAGGACATATTCATCGACAACCCGGAAGCGGAATCCCGGGCCCGCATTGCGATGGGTTTCGCTGTCATTCTCCACGACAACCCCCACCACATTCCGCCCCTCGTTGAGGACTTCGGGGAGCGCGGGTGGGTCGAGCAGGAGTTCATCATCCTGATGCTGGCCGCATCGGACACGAAGGAAGGCCGTAACGCGCTCGAGAAGCTCGCGAAGGCTCCGGAAGCGAAGCAGTTCCACAACAGGATCGAGCGAATCCTGAAAGCTCCTCCGTTCAGGCTTGACGACTACGAACACATGGGCATCGATACCATCTGGATGATCTTCAGTGTCAACGGCGACGAAAAGGCGGTTCTCCACGTGATCGACATCATCGAGGCCGAGCAAGAAGCCAAGGCACAGGGCACGGAAATCATAAGCGGGGCTGCCTGGTCCTTGAGCGGCATGGCCCAGGAGCACGAACGCGTCCGGAAGGTCATCGCAAAGGAGATCCCGAGACGCGATGAGGCGACAGCAGCGATCCTGCGCAAGATCCTTGAATCGAAGAGGACCCGCGAGGAAGCGCAAGTCGCTCAGGAAAAGAAAGAGAAGCCAGCCTGGGAGGAACCGGCACCGATACGGCCTGATACGGTCGAACTCGGTCCTGAGTTCACTGTCGAAGTAGCCGGCTACAAGCCCGGCGATCAAATCCCTCTCTACCAGGATGGTCCCGGTCATTCCTCGTATCGCTACGGTGGCGAGAAGTCGCTTGCCTTTCGCGCGTCCCGTGACGGCACGTGCTTCTTCCGTCTCAACGGCAAGAAACGCACGCTTATCGGCATCACAACCCCGTACGGCGAACGCGCTGCGCGAGCCGTGCTGCTTTCGCTCACGGACCAGGAGCTGGCCTACCTGCATGACCTTGACTTCCGTCTTCGCGAGGGGGACCGCGACAAGATACTGCCAAACCTCGACGAGGAAAAGGTGCACCTGACGATCCTTGACGTGTGTGTGCACAAGAAGGGCCTTGCCTGGGCAAGCGGGGACTCGACCAATGCCGTGCTGCCCCATAACAGATGGCGCTACCTGGAGCTCTGGGAGGATCAAGACATATCCTACGAGGGACTGCAACACCTGACAGCGCTCCAAGAACTCGTCATAGTGAACTGCGAGCAGAACAGCGATATCTCGTTCCTCGCTCCCCTCACCTCCTTGCGCAAGCTGGGCGTGAGTGGCGCAACGTTCTTGACAGACCTCTCGGCCCTTTCGGGCCTGACCCAACTGCGCCAGCTTGACGTCTCCGAATGCTACAACCTGAGGAAGCTCGGCCCTCTCAAGAACCTGAGACAACTCGAGTGGCTCAACCTGGCAAACTGTTTCCGCCTAAGGGACGTCAGGCCACTCGCCAACCTAAAGAGTCTCCAGTATCTGAACCTTGAACGGTGTGAGTCGCTCAAGAACATCGAGCCGATCCAGGGCCTGACGCGACTTGAATACCTAAACATTCTCGGCTGCGAGCACGTCAAGAGTATTGCCGTCGTGAAAGACATGAAGGAGCTTCGCACTCTCCTTATGGACGAAACACGCGTGGAGGGCCTCGCGCCAATCGCCAACCACAAGAAGCTCGAAAACCTCGGAATGGGCTGGTGCCCAGCCCCCCAAGATGGCGCCGTCTTCGAAAAGCTCTTGCGGCGCAATCGCTTCAAAGTGCTAACCCTGCCGGCTATGACTACTGACACCGACTTGAGCATAGTCTGCGAGACGCAACCTCAGCTCGGCGAGTTGGACGTATGGGGCTGTCAGCAGCTCACCGACATCGCACCCCTCGCCAACCTCAAGTCACTGCACCAACTCAGGTTCGGCAGTTGCCCCAAAGTGACCGACCTCGGTGCTATTGGCCAGCTTGTCCAACTTCGCTATCTGGACATTCAAATCGCGAGCCCGGTCATTGATGTGACACCCCTGCAAAACCTTACCAACCTGAAGCGACTTCAAGTCATGCCGCCTCTGTCGCCCGAGCAGTACCGGCAACTCACGGAGTGGTTTCCCAAGAGCGTCTTTAGTAACTGACTCTCCAAGCACGCCGCGCCGGCCCTGACGACTCAGTGTGTCGCTGGCGATTGAGCTTGCGCAGGAGCCGGCCGCGGGCTAGCATGCGCGCCAATTCGCAGCATCAATCCACACGAGAACGGGGAGACCACGATGAGCGGCACGCCTGATTTCGACTTCGGCCTGGGCAGCATCCCGATGCTGAGAGACTACGAGTCGCGCTCGATCTGCGCGGAGAACCCCGACGGCGCGCGCGGCGCCGGCGGCCAGGTCGAGAACCACCTCGGCCCCGGCTGGAAGGGCCGCCCGTGCATCACGCTCGAGGAGGGCCAGACTGTCACGCTGGCCGACGTCGAAGGCCCGGGCCTCATCACCCACATCTGGTTCACCATGGGCCCCGAAACGCAGAAGTGGGACGACGAGCAGCACACCACGCGCCGCTACTCGACCGTGTTCCGCGACATCGTGCTGCGCATCTACTGGGACGGCCAGAAGGACCCGAGCGTCGAGTCGCCGATCGGCGACTTCTTCTGCAACGGCCACGCCGTGCGCTGCAATATCGTCTCGCTGCCGATCAACGTCAACCCCGCCGGCGGCTTCAACACCTACTGGCCCATGCCGTTCGCCAAGCACTGCAAGATCACCGTCGAAAACCAGATCGGCGCGCCGCTCGACGGGTTCTTCTACCAGATCAGCTACGCCCTCGGCCCCGTGCCAAAGGACGCCGCGTACTTCCACGCCTCGTGGCGGCGCGAGGACCCGACCGAGTACCTGCGCGAGTACACGATCGTGGACGGCATCAAGGGCCGCGGCCACTACGTCGGCACCTACATGGCCTGGACGCAGCTTACCGACGGCTGGTGGGGCGAAGGGGAAATCAAGTTCTTCATGGACGGCGATAAAAACTTCCCCACCATCATCGGCACCGGCACGGAGGACTACTTCGGCGGCGCGTGGGGCTTCGGCGACGAGACCTTCACCGCGCCGTTCCTCGGCTACCCGTACTTCAAGCGCGAGACCGGCCAGCTCGTCAAACACGGCCTGTACCGCTGGCACGTCATGGACCCGGTCCGCTTCACGAAGGACCTGCGCGTCGTAATGCAGGCGCTCGGATGGTCCAAACGCGGAAAACTCCTGCCGCTGCGCGACGACATCGCCAGCGTCGCCTACTGGTACCAGGCGCTCCCGCACAACCCGTTCCCGCCGCTGCCCGAGCCATCAAAACGCTGGCCGAGGTAGGAGAGCAATCTCCGCGATCTCTGCGGCTCCTTGTCCTCCGCAGCCTTGGCGAAGGGGGATGCGAGAAATCCTTCGTCCTCTCGCGGAGACGCAGAGATCGCGGAAGTGAGGGCGAGGAGCTACGTGACGAGCCAGATCGGGCTCGCCCAGGCCATCTGGCCGTCGGCCTGAGTGACGCGCACGTAATAGAAGGTAAAGGGAGCCGGGGAGAAAGGAGCAGGCGGCACGTTGATCGCCGGCACGGGATCGCTGTCCTGCCACTCGATGCCGACGTCAAGGTCCTCGCCGTCGTACACCCGGATGTCCCGATTGTTGCGAACGACGTCCACTGCCGTGATCGGGGCAGTGCCGTGGGCCTCGATGCTGAATCGTCTGGTGGCCGCGAGCCCGGGATGCTCATCGAGGAAAAGCTCCGACCCCATCGGATGGCCGTCCAGGCTGAAGTCCACGAGGATTCGTGCGCCGGTCGTTCCGTAACAGCGCCTGTTCCACAGGGCCTCCCAGATCGCGTCGCGCGTGTTCTCCCCTGCATAGACCGCGAGAAGACCCGCCCTGTAGCTGAACCACTCCTGCGGGTACCACAGTTCGTCGCCGCCGTGCCCGAGGTGGTCGTCGCCCCCGGCCGTGAAACCCACCCGCCAGCCGAGCTCAAGCGCGCGCTGGACAAAACCCGCCGGGACTTCGCACGGCTCGGATCCGGCGGGAGGCATGATCGGGTACGGATTGCCGTCGCAAGCGCTCCGCTCGGAGTTGCCCCAGACTGAGTAGATCTCGACGAGCCGCTCCTTGTCGGGGTCGTGGTCCTTCCAGTCACAATGGTTGCCGACGTTGGCCGAATGGTGGGGAATGACCAAAGCGCGCTCGTCTCGCAGCGCTCTGAACAGGTCGCTCGGCGTGGGGAAGCAGCCGTCATCCGAGCGGAATATCGGACGCGTGTCGTGGAGGTAATAGACGTTCCTGTCACCATCGCCGTTCTGTCGCCACTTCGCCCACTCATACCCCAGGAACGTTGTGAACCGGCCCGGCTCGTTGTGCCGGAGGACGGCCTCCTGTGTGAGGCGCCACATCTCGTCGGAGGTCTCCCACAGGTGGTCGTGGTCGGCCGTCGCGCCGAAATCGAGCCCGCACTCGTTCCTCATGTACGCAAAGTAGTCGTCCAGCGTGCCGATGCCGTCCGATATCTCCGTGTGGCCGTGGATCATGCCCCAGAGGATGCGCAAAGACGCGGGCTTCGCGGTGACCGCGATAGGATTGGTCGAGCACTTGAGGCCGCTGGCAGCGTCCTCGACCTCCAGCCGGCAGGGACCCGGCCGGCTCACAACGACGCCCTCCAGGCTGGAACATGGCGAACTGCCGGCGGCCGCGCAACGGACGGGCACCTCCCGACCATCCAGGCGCACGACGGGCCGTGTCGCCGGACCGGGCGCCAGGTTGCCGTATGTGTCCTCGGGCCTGACCACCACGCGCATCTCCTCCCCCGCGACGGCGCAGCCCGGGGCATACGCCCTGAGACGCACGACATCACCGGCCGTGATGCGAATAAGGCACGCGCCCACGATGCCGGCCAGAGCCGGGCCAAGGAGAACGGGGGCCTGCAGCGGCTCGTCCGGGGACGCCTCGAGAAGAAGAAAGAACTTGTTCGGCTGGGAGAACCACGGCGCCACGGCGCCGGGGCCGAGCTCGGCCACGAGCCTGTCGCCCGCCCGGACCCCGCCTTGCGGTACCACGAACGAGAATGTGCCGCCGTCCTCGCTGGCCCCGATCGGCTGCAGGCGCAGGCCGGAATCGGTGACCAGGGAGACGTATCCCGCCTGCTCGGGGTCCCGGACCTGGAGCTTCCGCCACTTGCCGTTATTGTTACGCCCGCCGTGGACACAGAGCAGCAACCGTTGGGCATCGGACACCGGCCGCGCCAGGACGAACGGCACCTGCCACGAACCCTCGTCGGAGGCTTTCGAGACGGACGGCTCGGCGATCTGCAGCGGAACGCCTTCGGGGACCCTGAGTGGCCGCTGGAATCCTTGGGAATGTTCCGTCATGACTCGCTCTGCTGAGACGTTGCTTCCGACGCTGGAGGTCGGGCCTCTTCGAACCTCTACCTTTGCGCCTTTGCGTCTTTGCGTGAGTTTCCTTCCTCCTCCGCCCCGATCGCCTTCGTGAAGTCCGCCGCCCGCACCCGCTTGAGGAACCCGTTGACGATGTCGGTGACCTCGAACATCTCCGCGTCGCCCAGATCGCAGAAGAACTTGTAGCGCCGCGCGCCCATCACCAGCCCGCAGGTGAACAGCTCGACCTGCGTGCGCTGGCGCATGCGGACCGGCTGCACGCGGGCGACGTCGGCCAGGTCCGCGCGCTCGGTCCAGGTCACGCCGAACAGTCGCCGCCTGAACACCGCCTCGGCCGATGAGAGCGTCACGGCGCCTTCGCCGAACGTGAGATAGAGCCCACCCACCAGCAGCACCAGGGCCGTCCCGCCGAGCAGCACGGCCCCGGCCATGAACATATAGAAAGCGGCCGGACGATGCGCGAGCACGTGGTGGGCAAGCACTCCCGCGAAGACAAGCGCGAACACCGCCACCGACAACAGCCGCCAGCCCTGCCCGAAGCCCTTGGGCGGGAACGTGATCGTCAAAACGCCCTCGGCCTCGGCCGCGGCATAGCCCGGCGGCCTCGCAGCAGGTTCCTGGGCCGCGGGTCCCTGAGCCGCGGCTTCCTCTCGGGGAGGCACGGTGTCGGCCGGGGCGGCGACGAACTCCCCGCCCCGCCGGGTCACCACGAACATCTTGTCGCACGCGCGGCAGACGGCAATCCCGGCCTTGCTGTTCACATCGGCCTCGGCGATCGCCGCGCCGCACTCTGGGCACTTGAGCTCCATACTTGCCGCTGGCTGTCAAACGTACGGGATGGCGTAACCCGGCCCGACACCTATCCTGTCGCACATTTCCGTCGGGATTTCAAGACGCGAACGCGGCCCGCGCCTGGCAGGCCGTGGTGGAAGTCGCGCACAGCCGGGTCCGAGCCCGCGCCGCGGGCGGCATGATGGAGCCTCGGGCGTCAGCCCGTGGATCATGAGGACGTGGATGGAAAGAGCCCCCGTAGGGGGCGACAGGTGGGATCCTCGACGGCAGAAGACCGGATGTCGCCCCCTGCGGGGGCTTCGTTCGCGTCACCGGCACGTCCCACAGGCTGACGCCTGTGGCTACAAGATGCCGTCCCCTGCAGGGACTCCGCTCATTGTCGTTCAGCACTTTCACCACGGGCTGCTAGGCCCGGCACACCGTCAGCCCCGATACAACGTATGCCTGACCGGATGGCCGATCTCCTTCATGAACTTCCGCAGCTCGTAGGCCACCCACCATTGCTCTTGTTTCGTCAGGTACCGCCCAAACCAGCGGTCTTGCCTTCGGGTCGCAACGCAGAGCGGATACGTGGGTCGGAACACGGCAATGAGCAGCCGGACGTAGGCAACGGCGATAATGCCGGCAATGGCGGAATACCCGATGTATTCGGGACTTGTCGCACCCCGAACGCTCATATAGACCGCAGCCGCGATGACAAACACAACCAAGGCTACCCACCGCGGAAAGATCCCCTCGAACATCCAGAATCCCCAGAGCTCAAGCATCCGGACCCAGCGCGGATATGGTGCGACCATGTGCGGCCTTGGCCGCCGCGAAGCGATGCCCACGACCTTCCTGGTCGGCCAGCGGCGCGTTCGAGACAGGCCGAGTGCCCTGACAGTGTGGACGAACTGTTCCGGATCAACCCGCACCTCGGCCAGCCCGAACCGTACGCAGAGCCAGTGCACAACGGCGGTCAGGCTCACGAACCATAACAGTCCCACGAGAACGGGTCGGAAACGTTTCAGGTCTTCCTGGGTGAACACATTCACGGCAAGTGCAAGAAGGGCGACCAGGACAGCAAGACCCAAACCCAGGACGAGGCGCGGCCCCATCACCCCACGGATCTTGACCATCAGCGCTAAAAGCCATTGCAGGGCCGCCGAAAAAGCGAAGAGGGCAAGGAGCACAAGATACACGGGCTTCGTGTACACCTCCTGGCCCCATGCAACGGAGGGCAGAACGGCAAGGCCTATCCAGAGCCACGCGCAGATGAACTTGCGCATGGCCCATCCCCCCGAATTGCTATAGCGGATCGTGATCTGGTTGGAGCCGGTCCGCTCGATGACGATCGGCGTCCCCTGGGGGCGCTCGACACCCACCTCGTCAGGGTCTTCACGTCTCGGCGTGCCGACTACGAAGCCTTCGTAGCCGCTCTTGCGCCTGGACGATGCTCTGGTTCTTTTCCCCATGGGCTCCGACGCCCCACGCGGCAATTCCCTCTGCGATCACCGCAACCGCAGCCAATCCGCACACCGCAGAACAACTGACCGCCCCGATCCCATGTGACTCAGGCACGGTACAACGTATGTCTGACCGGATGGCCGATCTCTTTCATGAACGTGCGCAGCTCGTAGGCCACCCAGAGCTGCTCGTACTTGGTCAGGTAGCGCCCGATGGGCAAGTCGTACCTTCGCGTGCTGATGCAAACCGGATAGGTACGCCCCAGCAAGGACAGGGCCGGAAGAAAGGCCAGGAGGAAAAGAAACCGGAGGAAAAAGCACAAGAAGAGCGCCGTGAAGAGCAGCACCATAAGAACGTGGGCAAGTGCTCCCTTCGAGCCGCGACCGGAGCTCCCGTAAAGACGTGGCGTCGGTCGTTTGGTGGCAATCGCCAGGATCCTCTCGACCGGGACCCTCGAAGTCGAGGAAATGCCGAAGACCCTCTTTTTCAGAACCACTTCCTCCCGCGCTGCGAGCACCGTGGCCCTCCCCGAGAGAGCGCACAGCCAGTGGACAAGGGTCACGACGACAACAAGCCAAAGGAGGGGAACCACAAGAGGCCGGGCCTCGGTCAGAGCGGACCGGTAACTCTCCGCGTCCATGAAGACTCCCACGAGCAGCATGGCAAGGATGAAGTACCCGAAAGGGAACCACAGGAAAACAAACACGACCACCCCGATTCCGCCCAGGCGAACCACCAACCATCTGCCGACGAGGACAAACGCCAGAAACCACACAGCGCCGAGCAACACGGGCTTCTGGTACGCCGCCCAGCCCCAGACGAAGTACGGCACCATGACCAGCAGGAACCAAATGAAGGCCAGGATGAACTTGCGCGCGATCCACCCGGTCGAATTGCGGTACCGCACCGTCATCTGGTCCGAGTCGTCCCGCTTGATGAAGACCCGCATCGTGCGCGGCCGCGTGACAGGCACATCGCCGTCCTCACCTTCAGCGCTCCTGGGGGGGATCCCCTTGTGGTCGCGGACACGGGCAACCGATCGTCTTTGCTCGCCCATCATTCACCTCCTCCGGCCAAAGCGCCACTGTCGAACTCATGGAGGCAACGCCCGGCCGATCTCGGCCATGAACACGCGCAGCTCGCTGACGAGCCACGACTTTTCGTCGTCCTTGAGGAACGAGCCGAAGGTGTAGGTCTTCCGGCCCACGCCGATCTGCACGGCCATCACCGGCCGCTCGTTCTGCTTGTACGCCTCGGCGAGCCGGATCGAGCTGATGTCGGCCGTCCGGCCGCGTCGCGTCCATCCCTGGTTGAACAGCTTCTTGGTGACGATGAACTGCTCCCGATCAATGTACACGCCGGTGACGCCGAACCGGATGAACAGGCCGATCAGCAGCACCCCGATCCCGACCGCCCAGAACGGGACCATGAACAGGACCGAAAAGCTCTCCTTCGACGCGATGGCCCCCACGGTCACCGCCGCCGTGACCGCCAGCCAGAAGATGGCGAACAACAAGAAGAAGCACCCGCCCCGGCCGGGAACGTAGAGGGCCATCTGCCCCGGCCGGCTCACGTCAACGACCGCGCGCGCGTTCGCCGGCTTCTCGAGCCGCGGCTCGACAGACTCGCTCGGGCCGACCGCGAGCTTCGCCACATGGCCACACTCGAAGCACCGCGCCGTCCCCGCGTCGAGGTCTATGCCTCTCTCCGCCAGCTCGGCGCCGCAACTCGGACAGTTCATCCGCACCCCCATCCATTCCGACACGCCGTCACACCCGCAATTCTAGCAGACGCCGGCCGTGTTGGCCTAAGAGAACTGGGGCAGATAGGTGCGGTTGGCTTCGAGGAGCTCGGCGAACATCCGCTTGCCGGCCACGAAGTCGCGGACAAGCGGGTCGAGGAGGAAGGCCTGGAGGGCGAGGTTGCGGTCGCCCGTGAGCGCGGCCTCGACGGTCATCTCCTGGATGCGGATGTGGTGTTCGAGGACGGCCCGGATCGCGGGAGGCAGCTCGCCGACGTCCTCGGGCACGACGGCGCCCGCCGCTATGGTGGCGCGGCTCTCGACGATGGCGTCCGCGGGCAGGCCGGGTATCTGCCCCGTGTTCGGCAGGTTCATCACGTCGGTGTACTCACCGTGCCCGTCGAGGGCCGCGATGATGCGTGCCGCCGCCTCCTGGGACGGCGTCAGATCGAGCGTCTCCTCGCCCCGGCCCAGGCGCGCCGCCCGCTCGAACGCCTCGTCCATGAGTTGTTGGCGGTGGGATATCCGCGTCAGCTCGACGCCGTACTTTCTGCCGCGGTCCGTCTCCTCGGTCAGGAAGTAGGGAAAGAACTCGGCCACGTGGCGGTCGGCCGCGACGGCCAGCGCCCCGAAGACCCCAAAAAGCTCGAACTTCACGGACGCGCGGTCGCAGAACGGGAACCACGGGCTCGCCGGCTCGACGGCGCCCCGGTCGAGCATCGGATGCTCCCGGATGAACTCGCGCAGCCGGGGGAAAGCGTCCTCGCCGTCGAGGCGCAGCTCGAGGAAGAAGGCGAGGTGGTTGATGCCCGCGGCCCGCCACTCGAGCCGGTCGTTCGTCTCCAGGCCGAATATCTCGCGCACCAGCGCCAGGCCGCCGTAGATCTCGTGGCACAGCCCGATCACGCGCACGCCCGTGGTCCTGGTCACGCACCGGCACAGCGTGGACATCGGGTTCGTGTAGTTGAGCAGCCACGCGCGCGGGCAGAGCGCTTCCATGTCGCGCGCAATCCCGACAACGACGGGGATGTTGCGCCACGCGCGAGAGATACCCCCCGGCCCGACCGTGTCGCCCACCGGCTGGTACACGCCGTACTTCCCAGGAATCTCCAGGTCGTGGCGCATCGTGTCGAGCCCGCCCGTGGAGATCGTCAGGATCACGGAGTCGGCGCCGTCGAGCGCCGCGCGCTGGTCGGTCGTGGCCTCGACCGTGCACCCCGTGCCCACCTGCTCGAGGACGCGCCGCGCCATCGGCAGCGTGTAATCGAGGTGCTTCGGCTCGATGTCCTCGAGGACGATGTGGCTGCCGGCGAGCTCGGCCGTGACGGCGAGGTCGCGCACGATCGTGGGCATCCACTGCACGCTGCCCCCGCCGATGATGACAATCTTCGGCATCCTACCAGGTGTCTCCGTCTCAGCGCTGATCGAGCCACCATATCACGTCCATGCCCGGACGAGAAGGCGCCCTCCTTCGCCAAGGCTACGGAGGGCGGGCATGTCGGCGCTGACCGCCAGCGCCGACATGCCCGTTTGCCTCCTGACGTTTCGGCGCGCCCGTGCTATATTAGTACTTGGTGTCGAGGACGGTGCAATGACGCTCCCGCAGCTCTTCAAATTCCTGACGTTCGTGATGGTGCTCCTGGGCACGATCTCGCTGCTCACCTTCGGCCATTACGCCGCCTCGCCGGGGACGGGCGTGCTGGTGCTCGTCGCGCTGTTTGCCGGCCTTTTCTTCTGGGAATCCGGGCTGCACACCCCTGTCTGGACGTTCGTATGGAAGCTCGTCGCCGTCGTCTTCGTCCTCCACGTGCTGGTGGACATCCTGGGGCAGCCCCTCGACACCGTGCACACGCGGGTGGTCAAGCAGGCGGCGCGGCTGAGCATCTTCCTGCAGCTTTTCAAGATCTACAACCCCAAGACGGCGCGCGACTACAAGCAGATGTACCTGATCAGCCTCTTCCAGTTCGTCTCGTGCACGACGCTCACGACCAGCTTCGGCTTCTTCTTCCTCTTTGCCGTGTACGTGGTGGTCGCGCTCTGGACGCTGAGTCTTTTCCACATCCGCTCGCAGATCGAGCGGCACGAAGCGTACGGCCAGATCACACGCCCCCGGCAACGCACCGGCTCGGAGCTGTTCGGCAGGGCGCTCGGTTCCTCGCCGGGCCTCACGGTGCGCTCGATCCTCGGGCCCGGCTACTTCGCGGCGACGTTCGTCCTCGCGGTGGCCATCCTGCTCACCGCCCTCGGCATGTTCTTCCTTTTCCCCCGCAAGGAGGTCGCCGGGCAGTCCGAGCTGATCGGGCGCCTGCGCCTGCCCCGGTCAACCACGGGCCTGAGCGGGGAGATTGACCTCGACCGCTACGGCCGGATTTCCGAAGACCGGCAGATCGTCATGAAGGTCAGTCTGCCGCACGTGCGGCAGATACCCGACAAGGTCCTGTGGCGGGCCGGTGTGCTGGCCTACTTCGACGGCTTCGCCTGGCAGAAAGGGCCGCCGGGCGAGCTGGCGCCCGACTCACGCTCTGCCTCGGCCCTGCCGCGGCCGTACCTCGTGGACAACCCGCAATTGCACCGGCCCGACTACCGCTACACGCCGTCGCGCTATCGGAGCCTCGATGCGAACGACCTCAGGTCCCGCGCCGAGATCTGGGAACAGCGCATCACTATCGAACCCGGGTACGCAATGTTCCTCATCTCGGCCACGCACCCGCCCGTGCTCATCGAGTCGGACGTGGCCCTCACGGAGGACCAGATGGCCACGTTCCGCTTCGTTGGGCGGCGCGGGAACTATGTTTCCTACACGGTATTCAGCGAGTTCGCCCCGCCCTCCGAGCGCGCGCTCAGGGAAGCAGGCCCCGTCGAGGGAACGGCCGATCCGGACGGAGAACTGCGAAGGTTCTATCTTCCCAGCGCCCGGCTGTCGGCCCGGTCGGCCGCGGTGCTCAGGAACGAAATTCGCGTCGACGACTACGCCACGCCGTACGAGAAGATCGACGCGATCAAGCGCTACCTGGAGGACAACTACCTCTACACGCTTGACATCGAGCCGCCGGCCGAGGGCACGGACCCGATCGAGAACTTCCTGGTCAACACCAAGCGCGGCCACTGCGAGTACTTCGCCTCCGCGATGGCCCTGATGCTCAAGGAGTCCGGCATCCCCTCGCGGCTCGCCTTCGGATACCTCACCACCCAGTACAACTGGAACAACTTCCTCGGCGGCTCGTTCGTCATCCGGCACCAGGACGCGCACGCCTGGGTCGAGGCCGCGCTCGTGATTGACGGCGAGGTCTGCTGGGTGCCGTTCGATCCCTCGCCTCGACAGGCGGTCTCGACCGCCCCGACCTCGACCTTTGGGCGCTTCTTCCACGGCGTCGGCAAGTTCTTCGAGGCGCTTAGAACGCGCTGGCACGAGACGGTGGTGGCCTTCGACCGCCGGCACCAGGAACGAATCGCCCTGAAGCTCGAGCAGATGCTGACCGAGATGCGCCGCAGCGGGGTGGCGAGCCTGCAGGCTGCGTGGCGAGGGGCCAAGTCGGTCTGGGCGCGGCTCACGCGCACGCGCGTCACCTCCGTGCTGACGCCGCTCGCGCTGATCTGCGTCCTTTCGGCCGCCGTGCTGCTCATCCGGCGCGAGCTCCTGCGCGTGATTCGCTTCCGCCGGGCCTACGTGGAAAACCGGCCCGAGCGGCAGGTGCACTCGGTCCGGTTCTACGAGCGGATGCTTCGGATCCTGCTCCTGCACGACGTCGTCAAGCCGGCCGAACAGACCCCGGGAGAGTTCGCGGCTGAGCTCCCGGCCGAGCTCCCGGCCGCGTTCACCGGCCGCCCCGAGCTCGTCCCCGTCGTCGAGCGGCTCACCGCGCTGTACTACGCCGTCCGATTCGGCGACACCGCGCTCACGGGCGCCGACATCCGCTGGATCCACGATACGCTCGGCACCCTGCGGCGGCGGCTCGGCACGCGCGCAGACACCGGCACACCGGGGCCCGAGACCGAAACCGCTTGACACCCACGCCGGACCGGAGTACACACGCACCAAGGATCCAACGAGGTACCAACTGACGTCGAATGGTGAAACACGGTAACGCCCGCCCGACCCCCCTGTACGACACGCACCTCGCGCTCGGCGCCCGCATGATCGAATTCTCCGGCTGGCACATGCCCATCCAGTACAGCGGCATCCTGGCCGAGCACCGCTGCGTCCGCGAGAACGTCGGCATCTTCGACCTCTCCCACATGGGCGAGTTCGACGTTCAAGGCCCGGGCGCACGGGCGTTCCTGCAAGAGCTCCTGACAAACAACCTGGATCGCGCGCACCCCGGCAAGGCCCTCTACTCGGCGCTGTGCAACGAATCGGGCGGCGTCATAGACGATCTGCTCGTGTACCAGCGCGCCGACGACGACTACCTGGTGGTCGTCAACGCCTCGAATATCGAGAAGGATTTCGAATGGTTCCAGCAGCACTGCGTTGACGGCGTGGCGCTCGCCAACAGAAGCTACGAGGTCGCGCTGATCGCCGTGCAAGGGCCGCAGGCAAGCGCTGTCGTCACACCCGCCGTGACCCGACCGACCGACGACCTGTACTACTATGAGTTCCGCCCCGACGAGATCGCCGGCCGGCCTGTGACGCTCGCCCGCACCGGCTACACGGGCGAGGACGGGTTCGAGGTCTACGTGCGGAACGACGGCGCCCAGGCCGTGTGGGACACGCTGTGGAAACTGGGCGAGCCGCTCGGGATGCGGCCGGTCGGCCTCGGCGCGCGTGACACGCTGCGGCTCGAGATGGGATACGCCCTGTACGGCAACGAGCTCGACGAAACCGTCAACCCGATCGAGGCGGGCCTCGGCTGGGTCGTCTCGGCCAAAAAAGCGTTTATCGGCAGCGACGTGATCCTGCCGCTGAAGAAGGGCGGGACCCCGAAGACGCTCCGCGGCCTGAAGCTCCAGG
>CAZJXV010000057.1:0-18406 GCA_964550015.1 uncultured Verrucomicrobiota bacterium | reverse complement strand
GACAGTACCGCGACCGGATCGTCGGTAATGGCGTCGATCTCGACAAGGTACGTCTCCTGATCAGACGGATTCACCCCGTCGTGTCGGCCTACGTGCGATTCGGCGAGTTTCGTGTAGCTACTCACGGTCGGAGCCCCCCGCCGCGCGTGTTGCGTTCGATCTGTTCAAGCGTACTGCTTTGCCGCTTGCTTTCGCGGACGAGCACCTCCCCGGTCTGCTGGTTACCCGACGCACCTTGGCCCCAAACCGGGGCCTGCATGCCAAGCTCCCGCCAGCGTCGCCCGGTAGCGTCGCCCTGCGGTAGCATGGCCGGAACTGGCGCGCTCGCCGCGCCGTCGCCGCCGATGAGCCCCATCGACTTGAGCACAAGCCGGGCGCCGGGCAAATCCGTAGCCCGCAACGCCTGAACGAGCGCGTCTCGGCCTCGCTGTTGCGCCGACGCCTGCCTCGCAAGCGATTCGGCGTGCTTCCGCATGTCTTCCGGCGATGCCGTGCCCGTGGCAATCGCCCATTGCTTCTGCGAGACCATAAGCGCGCCGCGCTCGCGGATGGCGGCTATCGCCTTTTCGGTTTCCACCCGCTCTTTGGCGGCTGCCGCTGCTATCGCCTGTTTTGCGTTGGCGGTGCGTTCCGCCTCTTCCCGCTGCTTGAGTTGCAGTTCGGCAAGCTCGACTTGGCTCCGCAGAATGTCCGCATCCACCCGGCCTTGCCCAAGAGCGTTGACGGCTGCGCCACCGACAAGTCCCGCGCGCTGTACGTAAATCTGCCGAGACAGGAGGTCTAGCGCGGACGCTTTCGCCGCCTGCCGCTTGGCAAGCTCGGCCTCCATCCGTGCTTCGGTCTCGCGGGCCTCGCCGACGTTGTACCACCAGTCGGTAAGGCTGGTTTTCATGCCGAAAAGGTCGCGGTCAAACGCGATAACTCCGGCAGCAAGCGCCGCAAGCCCGGCAGTGGCGATACCGATCGCGGACGCAAAAGAGCCGATGGCAGAGGTGGCCTTGGCGAAGATGCCGGACTGAACAGCCGCAGTACCGCCAGCCCCACCGGCGCCCGACGCAAGCAGGTCGGCCATCGGGTCGATAGCGCGTGAAATGCGACCGCCCGGCCCCACGCCAGCATTCGCCATCTTCGCTGCCGTGTTGCGGTTGATCGCAGCCGTTTCCGCCGCGTATCCCGCTGTCGTTGCCGACAACGCCGTCCGAATCTTGACGGACTGAATGACGAACTCGATCATGGCCTTGACCTGACCGAGCCACGCCTGCCCCGTCGCAGCCGCCGCCTTCTCAAGCAGCCCGAGTCCGTCCGATGTTTCGAGAGATGCCTTTTCGACCTTGCCGAGCGAGGCGGACATCTTGTCCGCGCCCTGCTTCATAATGCGCTGAGACTGCGCGACCGACTTCTTAAGACGGTCGTTCTTCGCGTCGATCTCGTATACTAGCTGTCCGAGTTCTTCAGCCATTCGACCGCCTCGCCGCGTCCGCAGACGCTATATCCGACAAAGCCGCGTGCAACCGCTGAAACGTGGGCCAAGGCAAATCGAGCACCTCGTTAACGCCCATGTTGTAGTAATAGCACATCTCCCCGAGCGCCCTTGCCCAGCCGCCCGCCCGCGCACTCTTGGGAAGTGCCGCTAGGTAGGGTCCGCGTCCTGCTCTCCGGCAATGCCGCTGATCGCAAGCACGATATCCGCCATGCTGCCGACGCCCGCCGAGTCCATCCGCTTGAGGAAGTCCTCGAAGTGCGGTTTCTTCGGCATGTCGACCGCAAGCCAGATGAGATAGGCGCGACCCGTGTTGCTCTCAAACACGTCGGCATAGGTAACCGTCGCCGCAAGGATCGCGGCGAGCGCCTGCCCCCGCGTTTCGGCGGACAACGGCTCCTGTCGCGTCGCAGCGATCATCGTGCGCACCCGCGACTCGCGGATGTGTTGTTCCGCCGCCGCGAAGTCCCTCGGCGTCAGAGGCCGTAGCGTTACGTCCTCCCCGTCGACCTTGACCGTGATCGGGTGCGGGCAAACGGCAGACAGCGTGTCAGGTGCGGCATCGTTCGGCATAAATCCTCCGTTGGCTAGCTGTGCGTGATGTCCACGTCTTCAGTGCAGGTAAACGACATCGTAAACGACGCGAAGTCGGCCTGCCGGGTCGTGACGTTGAACGAATCGACAATCGCGTTGCTGCACGTCCACGGATACGACCCGTCGACGTTCAGGACGATATCCGACTTCGTGGTCGCGTCGTGGATCGCGTTCGCCGCCTGCATGGCAAGGTCTGTCGAGTTGTAGCCGAGAAATCCGCTCGCCGTGCCGGTGATGCGCGTCGCCCCCTTGCCGATCGTCGGCATGTTGTTTGTCGGCGAGAACGGCAACGCCTCAAACGTGTCCTGCGTCCACTGCAGCGTCCATTCCGCAGGATACAGGTCAACGAGAATGTCCGACCCGCCCTGCGTAACCGTGATCGATCCGCCGTTGCCGGAAAGCATTGATTTTGCCATCGCTATACTCCTCGCCTGACGGCGGTTATCGTTTCTTGCGCTTCGCCCGCCGCTTCTGCGACTTGGCAGCCTCTTTCTTCAGTTCGCGCTCCCAGTCCTTCCGCATGCCCTTGACGACGGGCCGGATGTACGGCTGTGCCGCCATGTTCCGCGTGCCGAACTCCACGTACTGCCCGTAATGGGTCGTCTTGACCTCGATACGCGGCTTGTTGCCTCGCGCAACCCCGCGCACAGCGACGGACCGCTTGAGCTTGCCCGTATCGACCGGCGCAAACGACTTGATGGCGGCTTGGATCTTCTTGGCCACCTTCTTCATGGCCTTTTCAACGTCCTTGTTGACGTTACCCACGGCGCGCTTGGCACTGTAGGAGATGGTGAAGTTCTTACCCCTCACCTTGCCGTAGTTCATCGCCATCACGTGCCCCTTTCTGCAGGCACCATCGTCCGCCGCTCGATAGACAACTCGTATTCGAGTTCTACTTGGTACTGGCCGTCGACGAACGTCGGACCGCTTCCGCCCGTGCGATAGCACATGACGGTGTGGAACGTATCGTCTTCGTCTGTCATATCCACGTCGTCGAAGACGCGGATCAAGTCCTCTTTGAGCGTAAACGCGTTGTCGTACCTCTGCGCGTCGGTGTGCGCCGTGAACGTGACCGCATACTGCTCCACGTCCGCGCCGAACGTGACGATAGCGCCTTGATTCTCAACCGTCACATCGACAAACGGCTTTATCGGTTTGTCCGGCCTACCCTGCAGGCCGAAGTACACCTTTCGACCCGAGCGCACAAGCGCCTCGTCCGCGTCAAAGGTCGCCTCGATGGCATCGAGAACCGCTTTCATAGGTTTGACAACGAGTCCCGCGTGAAGATCCGACGGTTCGTCGAATCGTTGTCCTCGTCAAAGTCCCCACTGCCCCAAGACGCAACCGGACTCCGCACCTCAGTCGGGTCCGGCTGCGCCTCGGCAGGCAGCGGAATACTTCCGTCGGCGACGCCTTCGCACCACTTCAAAGCGTGATCGTACACCTGCTGCTTGGCGTCGGTGATGTTGTTGCCGCGCGCAAGCAGCCGGTATTGCGCAATGTCGAGCACGATGCCTTCGAGCACGTACTCTAGTTGCGGATCGCCCACCGTAATGACCGGCGTCTTGTACCGGCGAGCCAAATACGAGTACACGAACCCCTCGGATTCGTTGATGATCGCATTCAGCACGTCGGTATCCGCCGAATCAAAGCTCGCGTCCGTCAGGTGCGCTACCGCAGCCTCGGACTCGAACCGGGCAATCAGTTGATCCGTTGTGACGTGGTATCCCATCGCCGCTATCCTCGATTCTTCGGCGGTCGCCCGCGCCGCTTCGCCGGTTCCGCGTTGACAACCTGCGTCGGTGCGCCAACCGCAGACGGCGGCGGCGCCTCGTTCGCAAGTTCGCGCAGCCGTTCGATCTCGATTGCGGCATCCTGCATAAGCTGAATGTCGCCCGCATCGATCGACAACCCGAGTTGGCGGGCAAGCTTCCCCCGCGCCGACTCCGTTACCGGCTTCTTAAGCGGCCCGTGCATGATCGCCTGTGACATCTCTGCTGTGCCTCCTACGTGGTCATCGTGACAGCGTACGCGCAGAGCGGCTGCCCGTACGTGACGCGGTAGCGAGCCCGAACGCCGTACAGGTACTTCTCGCGCTTGAACTCTTCCTCCGAGCCCCGCTCCAGCGCAGCGAACTCGACCGGCTCGCGGTCCTGAAGAATGAACGGACGCACCGTGCCGTCGGTCTTGAAGACATAGAACGCGGTATTGACGGTGAAGTCCGGCATCGCAATCACGCGAGGCGGCGAATCGTACGGCGTCACATTCGTGCCGACCTGCGGCAGCAACATCGCGCCGAAAGCCTTCTGGAACGTGTGCAACTTCGCCTGCGAGCAGACGACGACGAACCCGCCCGGCGACCGGTGCATGTACTCACCTTGGTCGTCCTTGAAGCGCAGCATCTTAGAGACCGCATCGTTGTAGGCGGCGAGCGCCGTCTGCGGCCCCCAAAGCGTCGCGCTGTCCGGCTCATCGTACAGGTTCGCCCCGGCGACCGTTCCAACGTCGAAACTGCCCTCGTTGGCCTGCGAGCCCGACGAGCCGAACGTATGATCCGACGCGAAGAACTCCGTGCCGTCGTAGCTGTTGTAGCCCGAGGTCGATCCGTTGATGATCAACTGCGCCAACAGGTAGTCCTTGTGCCACGCCGCACGGTTCGCCATCTCCGTCGTGCGGATGCGAATCTGCCCGGTCTGATCGTCGCTGATCTCGTCCCGGTCGACCTCGATCGTGGCCTCGTACTTCAGGTTCTCGACGGTATACGACTCGTCGTGCAGCCCCTTGGCCTTACGCCCAGTGCCCCACTCTCGCACCGCCGGAACCTGCCCGAGCCACTTGTAGACTTCCTGGTTCCTGTCGCTCGGCACAACGGTGCAGAGGTCCTGGAACACGGTCTGCTGGCCGTGCACTTGATTGAATCGCTCGAAAAACGTGCTCCGCAGCCCCTTTTCGAGCAACCCGGTATTGATAACTGCCATATCATGGCTCCTTGTTCAAACGGGCGCCCTCTAGTACGCGCAAGAGGCCGTGCCACCCTTGACCACAAGATTTCGGAACGTCAGAACGGCGGTCGTATCGTTCGACGTTTTTTCCATGTTGATGAACGCCGCGAGGTTCGCCGTGCTGAGCACACCGAACGACGTGGACGAAAGGACGCGAGCACCGGCGATCCAGAACTCAACCGTCCCAGCCGGGCGCACGATGATCTTGAACTTCTTGGCAACGTCCGTCGTCGAGTCGTTGTCAATGGTCGAGTCCGTAGCCGCAACGTCGGTCGTGTTGTCGTCCGACTGGCACAGGATGTTGTCGCTGTTCCCGTTCATGTGGAAACAGGCGAGTTGCACCATGTCCGCGTGGTCGATGTCGGCCTCGGAGTTCGTCGTCAGCGCAGTGCCGAAGCCCCAGTCAATATCGAGCGCGGCATCGTCTCCCTTGTCGGATACGACAAGCTCCACGTCCATCGTCACGCCCTTGTCGATCGGCAGACGGTCGTCGGTCGTGCGGATCGACGCAAGAGCAACCTCAGCCGTCGCGTCGAACTGAAACGTAATCCCGGCGTTCTCGGCGTCGGCCATCAGAATGCCGAGCCCGAGCGCCGACTTGCCGTCGAACCCGTTGAGCGTGAACGTGCCCGCCGTCGCGCCGGTCTCGGTGAACGTCTCGTGCCCCGTGAGGCCGAGCGTAATCGACCCGTTGCCGTTCGGCGGCGCCTCGCCCCACTGCCGCATGCGGAAGATGACCGTATTCGCAGCTTCGTAGTGGACAACCTTGCCCACGTAGGCATCCGGGTGCCCCGTCAGAGCCAGCGTCGAATCGTCGGTCGCGTAGACCGGCTTACCAACGTCCGTGAGGGCCGCACTCGTCAGCGTGAACTCGAAGTCGCCCTGAGTGTATACCCGCACCTTGTCGGCAGCAGCCGCACCCGACGAGTTGTCGACGTACTCGTAGGCGATACCCGCGAACAGGTCGCCCGGCTCAAAGTCCTTGGCGTACCCCGCCGGGTCGATCCCGACGAATCCGCCCCGGTAGATCGTCACCGCGGCGCCGACCGGGAACTCTCGCAATTCCTGATCGACAAGGCGAGTGACATTCGCATTAGCCGTAAGTGCCGTCATGTGTTACCTCCCAACAGCTCGCCGACCTACAGGCCCGCGATTTCCTTGTCGTCGAGAACCGCCAGCCCCTTGCCGCGCAGTTCGTCGTCAATCCACGCACGCTTCGTCGCCAAACGCTGCTCAACCGCGCTCAAGGCTTCGTAGTTCTTCGCGGCCTTCGCAATCGTCGCGTCCCGCCCGCTCTCCGGGTCAGCCTTCGGCGTCACGCGCCCCGCAGCAACGAGCGCGGGCTGCGCGTCCATGAACGAAACGAACCCGTCGAAGTCGCGCTCGGCAAACGCCTTGCACGCCTTGACCTGCTCGGCGTCGTGCGGGTTGATCTTGTTGGCCCGCTCGTATTCGTCGAGCTTGCCCGCGATCGCGTCCGCCTTGGCCTTCGTCTCGATGGCCTCCAGCCGCTCGCTCATCGCATCGTAGTCCTTGCGGGCCACGAAATCCGACTTGAGCTTGAGCACCGCCTCGGTCGCGTCCTTCGCGTCCAACGCCTTCAGAACCTCGGTTGCAGCCTCCATGTCCGGGGCCTCCTCGGCGTCGCCGCCCTCTTGGTCGCTACCGGCCTTGATGAACTCGATGGCAGCAGCAAGCAACGCGTCGCCGCCCTTGCCCTCGACATCCACCCCAGCTTTGGTCAACGCGATGGCCAAATCGGCCATCTTGTCGCCGCCCTCCACCACCTCGCCTTCCTGGAGCGTAGCGGTGGATTCCTTGGTCTTCTTCTCCGGCATATCCAACTCCTCTCGCAAATCCTCAGAGGCCGCTAGCAACTCCCCAATCCCGCGCATTGCGGGCTTGTTCGTCAGGGCCACACTATGGAGCTTGTAGGGCCGCATCGTCTCCTTGTCGTAGAGCACGACGGGCGACCAATACTTGTATTGCTTGGACGCGATCTCTTCCGACGCTTCGTCCGTCCATTCGACGGTTGCAACGAGCCCGCGATCGCCGTCCCACGTCAGAGCCTTGATCCAGCCCGCAGCCGGGGCCTTGCCCGTCATGCTGCGCCCGGGCACGCTCGCGTGCTCGTAGTCGATCGGCAGGTCTACGCCGTGTTCCTCGAACTGCGCGATGATCGCCTCGGCGGCTGCAACGTCCATGACGAGCGGCTCGCCGTTGCTGTGCTCGACCTTGCCGGATGCCATAACGACCAACTCGCTCGGCGCCTTGCCCAATTCCGGCCCGCGTAGTACCGCAAGTGCGTTAGCCATGTCCCACGGCTCCGTTTCGTGATATCGCCGTCGCGATGACAGCATCCCGCGCGAGCGTGCCAAGCTGCTCGCATGCGTTGTCCGACCAACTGATGACGCACGTCGCGTCCGTCGGCTCGCCGTTCTCGTCCAATACCTGGACGCTGACGAGTTCCAGCGACGCATGCACGATGGCTTGGCCGATCGCGCTTACGTCTTCTATGGCACCGTCCAAGTCGCTATTGAGCGATAGACGGATCGGCTGTAGCGCCTTCCCCATCGTCGTCCACCTCAGTTGCACGCACCGGCTTCGGTATGCCGAGCATGTTGTATTTCACGTCCTCGTCGACTTCGAGGCCGAACTCCATCGCCTTTGTCAGTTGGTCAAGCGCCAACCGCTCGCCCTCGATGTCCTTCTGTGCCGTAAGCTGTCGCACGAATCGCGGCATCGGCACGTTCCTCTTCTTCGGCCACCGCATCTGCACGAGCGGGCGAATCAGGCCGTCACGCAAGCACCGCGCCTCTTTTTTGATGTCCGACAGCAGAAGGTCCGCACGCACGTTGTCGTGAACCTTCGCCATCGCAAACGAGCCGGTCGCAGCTTGTTCCGTCGTGAGTGTCTGACCGAGGTAAATGATAGACTGCTTGCGTTCGATCCAATCGACGATTGCACTGAACGGCTCCGTTCCGCGGTTCGCCTCGACAAGCTGGAACTGGATGCCCTCGGAGAAGTACGCCCACGAGTCGGCGGACATATTCCGCAGCATCTCGATTGCGGCATCCCCCGCCTCTTGCGTTACGTCTGCCGATCCGCTTCCCACCCGTATCGGTGCGCCGAACAACTCGCAGAACGCCGACCAGTCCGCCTTGGCGAAGTGCTTGAGCAGATACGACCACGCCAGCGCCCGCGTGATGTTGACCGCCATCGGGAAGCCCGCGTTCGCGTTCGGCGTGTAGACGATGAACTTACCCGGCTCGCATTCGACGCCGAGCGGATTCTCGTCTGTCTCGACTCGCACCTCGGGGCCGAGCGTAGGGTCGACGCACAACCGATGCCCGGGCACGTCGACGGTCTCGATGACCCTGCCCTTTTCCCAGAGCAGTTCGACGACCGACAGATTCGGGCCGATCGCCGTTGCGAGGTGTTCGAGCGACTCGTCAAAGTTGGCGATCTCGCCGACGACCTCCGCAACGTATCCCGCAGCGTCTTCCGCAAGTGCTCGCCGTTCGTCGTCGTCGGGCAGTTCGGCTGGCTCGATAGCCCAGTCAAGAGCCGTCAACGCAAGCTGCCGAGTGTTGGCGAGCCCCTGGATGTGCGGGTCTTTCGCCCGAATCTCCACGTCCAGCTTAAGCAGGCTCGACACCTCGCCGTCGTCTGCGTCCTGCAGCAGCGCGGCGATGCTCGATGCGGTCGGGCTGTTGGTAACGTAGTCCCGTACCGTGTCGAGGTTGGACCACTTGACGATGCGCTTGCCGCCCGTCGTCGGACTACCCGGGCGCTGAGGTCGTATCGCTGTGCCGTTGTTCGATGTCTTGGCCATTTAGTGCGACCTCAAAGCGTCCCGGCGTCGCGTCGTGCGCGCGGGCCGTATCTTCGTTTCCGTTGCCCTTGCACCGTCACACCACCGCACCATGTACCGCAGCGCGTCCATCGCGTGATTGTGCCGATCGACCGGCACCTCTCGCAGCACACCTGACGGCGTTGGCGTCGGCCAGATGTACATGTCGAATTCCTGCTCCATCGTCCACGGATCGCCAGCCTCCACGAGGTCGTGGTCCACTTCCGCGAGCGAGTCCTCCAGCACGAACAGCCGAGGCCGTCCGTCCGGCTGCCTGCGCAATCGCTGTTGCACGAGTTCTATGCCCGTGCGTATCTCTTTGCGTGCTGGCCTGCAGGGCACGCCGTACCGCTTGAGCGTTGCCGCGTCCTCCGCGTCGTGGTCCGCTACGATCGCCGAGATTTTTTCCGACATCGTAAGCGCCTGAATCTGCCGGGCGTGGTCCTCGACAAGCCGCCGACTCATGTAGATATAGCGGTAGATGTAGAGACGCTTGTCTTCGTCCAGTGCTCCCCAGAGGCACACAAACGGGTTGGTATAGCCGAAGTCGATCGCGCAGACTTTCGTCCAGTGCACGGGTATCGCAAACCGCTTGACCAGGTGCGTCGCCGGTTCCCATTCGTCGTATACCACGCCCTCGGCGGCTACCCATCGCCCGTACAGCAGCCGCTCGCGCCTCGCGCCCGCCAGATTGGACAGCCGGTCGAGGTAGGACCGCCCGACATCCGTCCAATCCCCGTCGGCGTACAACAGCGGGTTGTCCTGGTGCGTGCTGTGTACCATGCGACACGCGCCCCGGTCGCACCGCTGCTTGAGCCAGTGCGTTGGCGAGTTCGGATTGCAGTCCCCCAAAATCTGGTGATACGCAAGTAGCGTGCGCCGCCCGAGCCGCGTTGTAAGCTTGTCCCAGTCCTCTTCCGAAAGCTCGGTAGCCTCGGCGACGTATATCAGGTCGTACTCGGTCGACATGATGCGGTCCGAGTTGTCCATGCCGCCGACGACGACCTCTGAACCGTTGGGAAAGCGATAGCTGTGCCGGTTCATCCGCTGCGCGCCCCGCAGAATCGGCGAGCCCGAGGGAACGACCTGCGTTTCCCACGTGACCAGGATCGACTCCGTGCATGAGGCCCGCGTCTTGCGGACCATGAGCAAGCGAGCACCTGGCAGCGCCGCCGCGATGATGTAGAGCTTGTACAGGCATGCGAGCGTCTTGCCCGTGCCAGCCGGTCCCGCGATGAGCACCTCGGGGTCGCCCGCGTGCAGCATCTCCTCGGCTGATCCGATCGGGCAATAGGCGTCGTGCGCGTCGATCACTCGTCATCGCCGCCTCCAGCCATGCGCCCCGCGAGAACCGCGCTGATGTCGGTCCCCACCTCGCGGACGAGCGGCCCGCCTTCGTAGTTGACGACCTGCTCCAGCACCCTGCCGTCTACTCGCTTGACCAACTCTTCCCAGAACCGAAAGTCGCCCTCAAGCGCCTTTTCAAAGCCGACGCGTATCAGTTCCTTGGCGGTTTCGGATGGCCCGCCGGTCTCCGCGCTCAGCGTCTCGCGGATCATCTTGGTAAGCGACACGCACCCTTTCGCCCTGCCGGACGGGTTGCCGGATTGCCCTTTCTTCCACTGGTGCGGCTTCAGATGCTCGCAGGGATTGCTTTTGCGCTGCTTACCTGTCGCCTTTCCGTTCTTTTTCGCGGCGCGCCCGTTTTTCTTTCCGTTGCTGCCGTTTCCGTTTTCCCCGCTCATGGGCCACCTCCCGTCTGGGTGCTGCTGTCCGCTATACCGCCGATCTCGTTTTCGGGCAACGGGTTTTCAATCTTTTTTGAAACTTCTGAAACGATTGAATCTTTTGAAAGGATTGAAAGGCGCGCGCGTAAAAACGCGGGCTTTTGCCTGTGGGTTGTCGTTCCGTTTGATCGCCACCGCCAGCTGCCCTTTGCGGCAAAGCGGCGCGGTGGCCTTACGGATGTTTACGGGGGTTTGAATGAACGCCCCCGACCGACCGCATCCTATTTTAACGATCGTGTCAAGTATTGCTTGTAGCGATGCTTCGGCTGCTGTCAAGCGCCCGGAACAACTGCGCGCATTAGGCGTCCACGTCTATCTGCGGGATGCTGTGCGTTCCGTCGTTTCGGGGGTGTTCGAGGCGGGTATGCCCTCGGGTGTGTCCGCCGTGCTGTTCGTGTCGGCGCGCTACGTATACGTCGACTCGGAGCGCCTGGGTTGCGTCCATCACGTCGCGTGCGATTGCTTCGGAGAGGTGCCGGGTCGATGCTGTTCCGGCGTTTTCGTGTCGCCAGTGCAGGTATTCCATCAGCGCGGGTTCGCGGATCGTCAGGCGGAACGGCAGGTAATGCACGTTCATTTTCAGGTGTCCGTCGGCGCCGAGTTCTGCGGCGCATTCTCCGGCGAGGGACAGGTTTCCCACGTCTTCCACGAGCAGGGGCGGTGGTGCGTTCGGCGCGTCGCTCATTTTTTGCCTTCCTGCGCCTTCGCTATTTTTGCGAGGTAGGCCACACCCATTCCGAGCAGGAATGCTATTACGAACGAGTCCATTTGCGTCGTCTCCTGTGTTGCGTAAGCCGGGGCGCTCGGCGGGTCAGTCCGATTCGTGCTGTTGCGGTATCCGTCGCGTCGTGAGGTACGCGACCGGAGGAAGGAGAGCGCCGCGTAGCACCACGCCCCGGCTCACTTGTGCTCGTCCATTTTCGCCGTGCTCTCCTCGAATCGTTTCCACATGTCGAGCGTTTGCTGTGCGTGCTTTTTTCCGACGGGTTGCGTCGTGCCCTTGGTGCCGTGAAGGGCGCAACCGACATTCCCGTCGCACGCCACGCAATGCGCCTTGCCTTGGGACCGATTCATCGCTTCGATCAGTTTGCGGAGCGATTCCTGCTCGTCCCTCAGGCGCTTCGCCCTTTGCCTTCCGAGGTACATTTGCAGCACGAGCAACCCCGCGACCAGCATCCATCCGGGCACGTTCATTTCGGCTTCCCGTTTTGCTTGATCCTCGCCATTTCCCGCCGGTGGGACATCCACTTGTCGAACCCAAGAAGTAAAGCGAGGCCGAGCGGAAGCGCGAAGAACTGGTTTTTCGTGAAGGACACTCCCGTAGCTTGCCCGACGGCTGCGTTTACGCCGCCCTGTTGCGATTGCGCGGTGTCGCCTGTGCGGTTGCCCACATCGGGGTCCGATCGTTCCGTAGCGGGCGATTCTGTGCGTTTGGCGCTTTGGGCAACCTGCTTCATGGTGCAGCCCGTAAAGAGGCCGATGCACAGCAGGCAGGCCAGTCCCTTCAGAAGCTCGCGTCGGTTCATGTCGTCGACCCAATCTTGCCCGTAAATCCGGCGTCGATCCTACACATGCGCATTTCGGGCGGTTCTCCGACGATGAGGCTTCCGCCCTGCAGGTACGAATATTCGATTCCGGTTGCGTTCGGGCAGATAACGGTCCCGCCCGTCACGGTAAGCGACACCTTGCCGTCCGTGCGCACAACCTTCGGCTCGTCGGCTTCGGCGTCCGTCCCGAGCGCCAACGCAAGCGGCGCCGCCAACATTGCCCGTAAAGTTTCTCGCCTGTTCATGTCGTTGTCGCCTTAAGTTTGACCCGCTGCCTCTGCGTGAGGTGGGCATGCGGACCCGGCATCTCGCCTCGGCAATCCGTGCAAATCGGCCCCGTTACCCACCCGTCGCCACCGACAAACATTCGCATTGCGCCGCCGCACACCCTGCAGAATCGTCGGTGCATGTTGCTACCTGGAATTCGGTCGCCGTCCTCGATCACGACCTCGCCAGTCCCGGCGCACCACTTGCATTTGATAAACACGGGCTTTGTCGGCGGGCATAGCAGCGACCAGGGCGCGTCGTCGCGCACCAGATCGCCTCCGGCGCCACGGCACACCGGGCACAGTTCCGCGTGGCTACTCATCGCCTTCCGCCTTGGGCGCCTCGATCGGCTGCCACAGCGTCTTGTCGACCGTCAGGGCCGAGGTTGCCGCCTCGTCCGATGTCTTCGCCGCACGCGAGAAAAACGTGATCTCGTGCCCGTAGCGGATGCCGACCTCGCCTTGGTTCTTGAGTTCCGTTGCACACCCCGCAAGCAGGCACGTCCCGAGCATCGCCAGCGAAACCGCAGGCCCGATACGACAGATCCATCGCACAATCATGTCCTCACCTTTCGAAAGGGGGTAGACGTACATGTCAGCCCTCCAGCCCGAGCGTGACGATGGGCCGCAGCCCCTCGCACCAGTCGGTCGTGAATTGGCCGATCCAGATGAAAATCCCGAAGAAGCACTCGCATACCTCGATCATGACCTGCCTCCTACAATTGCTTGGCGATCCACGATGTTATCAAAGCCACCGCCGCAGCGATTGCCGCCGAGATGGCACTTACTCTTGCGCGTATTGACGCCAGCGCCCCGGCACTATGCACCTGGCATGCCTGCAGCCGTTTGTCGAGTCCGTCAATTTTCTTTTCGAGGTGCGGTATGCGATCGGTGCGCTCCTTGATGGCGCGGCCCCACTCTTCCCACTTCATGCCGCAGCCGTTGCCGTTGTTGCTTGGCGTCATCGGGCGTGCTCCCTCGATCGTGTGCTTGATCGCCCATACCAACGATGGGCCATAACGTCAAGTTACAGCGTCCCACGGAAGGGACAAGCCCATTTTCGCACAAACCTCTTGAAGCTCGGCAACTTTCCACTTTCGCCGTCGCCCACCCGATTGCAGCAGGCTTTGCACGTAGGTCTTCCGCCTGCCCATGTCAACCGAGACTTCAAACGAGGTCGTTCGTCGGCTCGCAATCTCGTCTCGGATGAGCGCCATCATCGCCACGGCCAGCTCGGGGTCTGTTCGCGGCACGAACCGTCCGGCCTTGGCTTCCTCGATAATACACCCGTCGCAGAGCGATCGACCGGCAGCCACGAGGTCTTGCCCGCAGCGGCAGACCTGCATCCCGTTGGCCTCGGCGACCTTGAGATAGTGCTCGCCTGCCACGAGCCCGTTACCGTCGCAAAGCCTCGGGGGCGGCATCCGGCCTTCGCCCGTGCCGTCGTCTTTCAAAGCCGCCGGGTCTTCGTTTGCGCCCCACGACGGCTGACCGTTCGTTTCGTACTCGGCGCGGTCCGGCTTCGGCGCGTGCTCGCCCGTGCTCTTGCCCTTCGTGTGCCTGCGCCGCTTCATCGGCAGTTCGAAAGTGCTCATCACTCGCCCTCCAGCAGTCCGGCTTCCTCGGCGTCGCGTAGGATGGCGGCTAGTTCGCAATCCTCTTCGCAACCGAGCAGCCACGAGTTCCCGCAGCCCGTACACCGCGAATGAATCGGCGTGTCGCAGCCGACGCAAACCCGTCGCCGTTTCCGCAACAGCCCCACCGCCCGCCTCGCCAGATCCTCATAGTCCGTCATCGCTCGCCCCCTTCAATGCCTCGTGCAGTTCGCAGCCCGGCGTGTGCCCCGCCTCCAGCGACATGCGGCACATCGGGCAGGCGTCGGCCCATCGGCGCATGCCGCACGTGTCCATGACGAGCACGAGGTGCGCCGATTCAATGTCACGGACTACGGCGAGCAGTCGGCGGGCGTGTTGTTCAAAATCCGGCATCGTCGGCCTCCTTGAGGACGGCAGCGAGCTTGCAGTCCGCGTCATGCATCCCGCGATCGCATCCGCAGATTGGGCAGCCAGCCGTGTAGTTGCCGTCAACGTCGTAGTCCCAGTGTGAAAACTCCATCTCGCGCAACGCCGCCAGTAGCTTCGGCCCAAGTTCCGCCCACTTCATCGCCTCGTTTAGTTCGTTCGCGGTTGCCATGCTATTCCCTCCTCGCGCTGTCGTTCTGCAGCCTCGCGCAGCAGTCCTTGCATATCGTCGTGCCGATTAGTTCGGTGTCCGCAACGCACTCGTCGCACCTGCACGGCTCCTTGCGCTCGCAACAAAGTCCGCACACTTCTGCGACATGCTCTATCCAGTGCTCCCCCGCTGGCCTGCCGCAGCGCGGGCAGGGATCGTTGTCAGTCATCCCACCACCTCCCATCCTGTCGGCGGCACACCGTCAGCGAAACGCCACGGGGCGAGTTGCCAGTCGGGAATTCGATAGTCTGCGGTTCTCCAGTCGGCCGTGCCAAGCTCTGCCATCTGTTGCTTTACGTCGTAGTATGTGGCGTACCGGGCCTGCCCAGTGCCACACCAGGGGCACATGGCGTCCGGCTGGCATGGGCCGCCGCAATCCTCGCACGCCACGCACCGGATCGTCACGAACTTGTCGGCTTCGCTCATCCCATCACCTCCCGAGCAGGTGCATCCAGCCCCAGACGCTCATCGCAAGCAGCCCGCTTCCGATGATGACGACGAACGCTATGTCTGCTACGGCGGATAATGCAGCCGACAACCTCTTGTGCCGACTCGCCCACGCCGCCAGCACGAGCACCACCGGCACGCCAATCGCCCAGCACAGGGCGGCGATGTCGTTATTGTTCATGTTGCACCTCCTCGCAGCACGACTGCGCGGCGATCTCGGCGAGGCGGACTTCATGCCACTTGCTGACTGCCCCGACGATTGTCGCAAAGGCGAATATTCCAATCATCCCAATGGATAGCCACTTGATGATATGTGCGTCGTCACCCACCCCGCACCTCCTCCTCGATGGCGGCGAGCGTTTCCGTCGCAACTCGCATAGCCAATGGCGGCGCGTCTGTCCACGAACCGTCAATGCGCGACACGAACCCCGCCAGCGCACCCGCCGCCAGCCGCGTCAGCGCCTCGCGCTTCGTGTCGATCTCGCTTCCGCAGTAGCCGCACGATGCGATCCACGTGCCGTCGTTTTTGCGCCACGCCGAGAACGGGGTATCGATCGTCCGCCCGCAGTGGCTGCACTTGTCGTCAATCGTGATCGTCGCCATCACTCCTCCAATCTCTTGAACGTCACCGCCCACACCCACGGGTTTACGCCCCATCCGTAGCCGCGCTTGGCGTAGGCTGAGTCCCACACGTCCATGAAGCGCACCTGCGGCCCGGACATGCCGTCAACCGCGTATTCCCCGCCGTAATCGCCCGTGCACCCCTCGGCGATAGCATCCTCGGTACTGATCTCCTGCACGCGTTGCACGCGGACGTCCGTCACCTCCAGCGTGATGCGGGACGCCCAGCGCGGCATGTGGATTGACGACGCCCACCGCCAGTCCTCGCCCAAGCGCGCGGCGAGTGGCCAAGTCTCTTCGGATGCGCGGTAGGCTACGCGCTCCACGGGATCACCGAAGTTGCCGTCAACGTACTCCTGCCACGTCTCCCGCACCCACAACGGCGAGCCGATCGGGTACGGGCACGCCAGCGGTTTCGTGATAACCTTGTCCATGCAGTCGCCGTCGAAGTAGGTGCCGTCTGCCTTTCGCACGGCGTCGACAGTAGGCTGCGGCTTCATCACACGCCGCGTTTGCGTCTTCCGCCCGTCGAGGAGCGCTCGCACCATCGGGCCGTTGAACAGGATTGGGTGTTCCTTCATCACACCTTCCTCCACACGCCGCCGCATACGCCCTCGTCCAGCGGCACGAGCTTGATCTCGGCGTGATACCCGCACCACCACAGCGCGTCCGACAGGTGTCGAAGCTGTAGATCGTCCGGCCCCTGCAATATGCGCCGAATGGCCCTGTTTTGATCGCCCCTAAGCCTGTGCCGACTGTCCTCCCGCGCCCTTGCCAACGCCTCCGTCGCCTCCAGCAGAAGCCGTTCGCGCAGGAACAGCCCTTTGTTGACGGAAGTTCCCGGCGGGCCGTCCGTCATCCACTGCACCTTGTCTTTCTCACTCATCGTCGCCTCCTGCGGCGGGGGTGTACGTGACACGCCACACGAATGCGGCGTTGATCCGCTCGATGATCCGCTCAGAGTCCCACACGTTGAACCACGGCACCCACGCGCCCTGCCCGGCGACGGTTGCCACGTCTATGCGGACAACTCCGCACGAACCCACCGTGTGCAGAATGCCGCAATCGCCTTCGACTCCAACCTCGATGGAATGGATGTGGCGTGCATCGTTGATGATCTCGTCCGTTGCCGTGTACTTCTCAATCATGTCACGCCTCCACAACCTCGATAAGCGATCCGCCACGCCGCACGATGCGGCCGGCGTCTTCCAGTTCGTTCAATGAGCGGGCGGCGGTGCGTTGACTCAGCCCGCAGAACTCCGCGATTCGTGCCACAGGTGCTTCGATGACGCACGAGTCTTTCGCGTAAAGGTAGCCGAATACGAGTCTCGCACTTGCCGGGATGGCCGCGTCCATTAGCACGGCCGGCGGGACAGTCGCGCCGATTGCATGCGTACTGCGCCGACTTGCCCGGGCAAGCATGTCAGCTCTTGCCTTCTCCGAGCACATCGGGCATGTCACGCCCCTGAACGCCACCTCCCGATGCCCCTCGCCGCACACACGCAAGTCCACCGCTACGCCTCCTCTCGCTCAACCATTGAGTACAACGCCACGCGCGTCCAGATGGGCAGATAGCCGCACAAAGATACGATCTATGCAGAACCAATCGGGCTCACTTATCACCGGCCACCTCCTCGTCCATCCCGAACACCCACGACGCACGTCCGCCCGTCGGCTCCATGTTCTCAAACTTGACGCGGCAGTAGAACGCCGAGCCTGGCTTCTCAGGCGATGTGCAGTAGCCTTGCGCGCCCCACGGCTTCGGCTCAGTCACCACCATGAGGCAGCCGCCGAACGGGTAGTCGTGCTCGGGGTTGATCTGCACGATATCGCCAACCGACAGTTCAGTCTGTTGCACCGTCCACCTCCTTCAGCGCGGCGGCGAGGGCCTTTATGTCCGCGCGAACGCAATCCGGGCTTGGGTAGTACTTCGGCTCCGTCTCAACCACCTCCCGCGCCGCATCGAGCACGGGATCAACCTGGTGCGAGAGGTATATCGGCCCATCCTCTTTCGGCTCGAACACGACTTTCGCCACGAGCCTCGCCTTGTTGTCGCACGGCTCAACCACGATTGCCGCGTCCCACTTCTTAATCGCCATCGTCCACCTCCATCGCGGCAACCGCCGCCTCGAATGCGTCCAGATCGTCGATGCCCACCCACGCGCCCCAGCCGTTGCACTTGAGCGCGGGGACGAGGTGATGCCAGTCGATCGGATACCAATCCTTGCCCTCGGGCTTGTCGAGCCGCCACTGGTGCGGGCGCGTATGGTTGCCGGGCTTGTACAGCCAGTTGGCCCAAGGCACAGTGCACTTGTAGCTCTCCCAAGCGCCGCAACTGGTATTCTCAGGCACAGGGTTCTTCTCGTGCTCGCCGACGAGGATGTAGCTCGCGTACGCAAGTCCCGCACGCAAGCCTGCGTGTGGCGCATCGGCTCGGTAGTATTCGCTCGCGTGAACGATGAACGGATTGGCGTCGCCCGCAACAGCACGCACCATGTCCGCCGCACCGTGCGACGAAACCGGCGGCAAGCCGTCGAGGTACAGGCCGTCGAATCCGTACTCCTCTCGCAGCCGGTG
>CAZJXV010000056.1:5563-18495 GCA_964550015.1 uncultured Verrucomicrobiota bacterium | reverse complement strand
CCGCGTCACACCCCACAGGCAAACCCAAGCCGCCCTGGCGGCCTGAACACCATGAGCACACCCAACCACAACCCAGCCCCAAACGAAATTACACAAAATTATGGACACCACCGGCCGCGTGTGATGCCTTGCAGTCGTTCGCCTGTCGTGGTATAAAGCTTGTTTGCCTCGCCGGGGCCCAGCAGGGCTGGTGGGGCGTTGTCCAGCCTTTTCGGCGTCTGCCTTGCGGTGCGATGGGGGCGCGGGACGTCTTGGGGATGCCTCGACGGACGAGGCCTCGACGGACGAGGCCTCGACGGGCGGGGCCTCGATGAACGGGGACGGAATGGATGGGGTTACTGGCTCAGGCGATCAGCGGGTCGGAGAGAGCGGTCCTTCTCGACAGCCGGAGGGCCGCCGTTATTGAGCAGGATGTGTGCCGGCGCCTGGGGACCGGGCAGGACGACGAACGCCTCGGGCGGCTCGAGGTGGACGTCAGCACGCTGGCGGGCGGCAGAAGGACCATTGAAGTTGTGGAGATACGCGAGCCGGGGGCGACGCGGCCTGTGGCGATGTATGGCACGAAAGAGCCCCATGGCTCGGAACCGTGGAGTGCGAGGACGGCCTCGGAATTGGGGCTCGGTCCGGTGGTGCTCGACGTGTCCGAGGACGGGGTGATATTGGAGGAGTTTTTTGGGGAACACCTGAACATCCGGCATCGCAGGCCGACGCCGGGTGAGTTTGGCCCGTACGCCGGGCACTTGAGCCGGTTGTTTGTTGCGTTCGTCCGCGTTGCGGATGGGGAGCTCATCTGCCACAAGGACCCGCGTCCCGAGCATGTTTTCATCGTTGGGGACGGGGAGGAGATTCAGGTCAAGCTTATTGATTGGGGCCGTGCGAGCGTGTGGTCTTTCGAGCGGTTTCCGGAGTGGGGCCGGGTGCAGTTTTTCTGGTTTTACGAGTATTTGAGTTTTTTCGAGCCGGCGATCTGGCGGCGATTCGCGGACGTGCTGGCCGGGGAGTTTCCCACAGAGCCGGGTCGCGGCGCCCTGGCGGACGCTTACGGGGAGTTCGTCCGGGAGCAGGCGGGATCGGCGGGTCGCGCGATCCGGAGGACGCTCGGCACACGGTTTCTGGAGTTCATCGTGCAATGCGGGCGGCTCGAGCTGAACGCGGGCTGGCTCAATGAGTTTGTTGAGAGCCACACGGGCCTTCGCGGCGAGGCGCTGGCCCGGGCGTACGCCGAATTCGAGAACGCGCATGGAGAGATTTCGAGATAAGGACGGAGCGAAGGACTCAACGCGGAGCAGAAGGAGACGTTGACATGGAGCGAACGGTGGCGGCTGGAACGAGGCGCGGTGAGAGCGGCACGCGAGGGCGTGTCGGTTCGCACGGCCACCGGGACAGGGCGGCCGCGCGGCGGCCGGGTGCGGACACGACAGGGGCATATCTCGAGCGGGGCTGGGTCATTGCGAACCACAAGTTGGTTTCGTTCCACGCCGCTTTCATTTCTTCGGTGTTGAGCCTTCCTGCGGCGATCACGGGGAAGCTGGAGACGCTGAAGTTCATGTTCCTGAGCTGGGAGACGATCGTCTCTCTGGTCATACTGTATCTGTCGTGGCACGTGGGGATTGCCATTCACGAGATGGGTCACTATCTGACCGCGGCGAAGCTGACGGCGCTGAATCCGAACTCGCAGCGAACGGCCGACGCGATGGCCGGCAAAGGGTTCGGGGCGAAGCTCGGGTGGTATGCGACGATGTTTCTCGGCATCCCGTGGGGCCGGTTCGGGGGCGTCAAGAAGGAGGGGGGAAACTATGCGCCGGACGCGCCGTACAACCTGGCGGTGGCGGCGTCGGCGCCGCGCTGGAGCGGGTACCTGGCGATGGCGACCTTGCCGATCGCGGCGATCGGCATCGCGCTGGGCCTGGTCCTGAAGGTCGAGGCGCCCATCTACATCGGCCGCTTCTTCCTCGCGCCCGGCGTGGTCGGTCTGCTCGACCGCTTCCTGGCCGACCACGGCAAGCTCAAGGAGTTCACCGAGAGAGAGAGACAGGCGGCTGAGAAGGCGGCACGCGGCGCCGAAGCGCTCTCGGCCGAAAGCTGGCTGGCTCAGGTCGGCGACGTGAAGAAGATGATGCTGACCACGCGGATGCAGACCGTCACGCTCAAGGACGGCACGACGGTGAACGCGCCGTGGCAGTTCAGGAACTGCGCCATGGGCGGGCGCCACACGGAGAAGGAGTACCCGGAAAGCAACATCAGTATGCAGGAAAGCATGTTCATGCCGCTTTCGGCGAAGACCTACGAAGACGCCCAGGAGATGACGGTCAAGCTCCAGTACCGGCTCAAGGAGGTGATCGAGTCGGCGCCGCAGGCGAAGGTGATGGGCATCGGGCTCGAAGGCGGTCTGGCGCCGTACATTGACAAGGAGCCGCAGGACAAGGTGCCCGAGCAGCGCATGTGGCGCATGATGAAGCAGACGATCCTCGACTGCGGCTACACGCCCGGCGTGGACGTGGCGATCGCGCTCGACCCCGCCGCGTCCGAGCTGGAGAACGCCTATCGCGAAGAGACCGGCCAGCCCGAATCGGTCGGCATGTACCGCTTCTGGCGCGACAAGAGCAAGCTGGACATGAGCCGCGACGAGGTGCTGGAGCTGTACCGGGACGCCATGGACAAGGACGGCGTACCGATTCTGTCCCTCGAGGACGGATTCGGCGAGTTGGACCACGCGGGCTGGAAGGTCTTGATGCACGGCGACAAGGAGAAGCATATCGAGGGGCTGGGCGATAAGGTGTTCGTGATCGGTGATGACCTGGTGACGACCAAGGACTCGACGATCGAGCAGTGCGCCAGGAACGGCGAGATCAACGCGACGCTGATCAAGGCGAACCAGATCGGGACGCTTTCGGAGACGGTCCTGGCGATGCTCACCTCGCTGGCCTACGGGGCGGAGCTGGTGGTGTCGCACCGTTCGAAATCGCCGAACGATCCTTTCGAGGCGGAGATCTCGACGGCGATGAACGCGTTGGGGATGAAGGCCGGCGGCGGCGCCAATACCGAACGGCTGCAGAAGTACGGGCGGGTCATGGAGATCATGGCGCTGGCCAGGGCCGGGCAGAAAGAAACCTCCGCCGAAGAACGGCAGGAAATCGAAGGCGTGCTCAAGGAGCTGGTCACCACGTTGACGGGCAAGGGCGGCGTCGAGCTGGCGCCCAACGCGGCCGACGTGGATATCACCGCGCTGCTTATGCGCATGCTGGCGATCGAGTCGGTGAGCGGAACGGAAGAGGCGACGAACGCGGGGATCCCGTCCGCGGCGGCGACGTTGTTCCTGGGCCGGACGGGCATCATCCGTTTCAAGGGCTCAACGCCGCTTGGCACGTCGGCCGGCGTGGACGAGGCGATTCACTACGTGGACAGCATCATCACGCCGAGCGAGATCACGCGGAAGCATCCGGATCTTTTTGAGGACGCCGGCGACGGGACGTATCGCTTCAAGGGCGGCCTGGACTTCTCGGCGATCAAGGCGAAGAACGACGGCGATCTGCTGGCCCTGTGGAACAAGGCCCAGCGCTACGAGGGGAAGGGGTGCATGGACGCTGTCGAGCATATCGAGACGGTGCTGGCGGCGGCGTTCAAGGGTCGGCGGCTGGGCGAGCTTGGCAGCTTGCTCGAGGTGGACCAGGAGCTGCTGGCGCTCGAGCGGCAGCAGGCGATCGCGGCCGGCCGGTTGTCGGAGAACGCGCCCGTCGAGGAGCAGGTGCACGCGATGCAGCGCAAGGGCGTCCTGGGCATGAACGCGATCCTGTCGCTGTCGCTCGCGCTGGGCAGGGCCATTGCCGCCAGAGAGGGCAAGGAGCTGTGGCAGCTCATTCGCGAGATGGCCTCGGACGCGATGGCCGGGTTTATTGCCGCGACGGACGGCAAGGACGCCGCGGCCCTCAAGGGGATGAGCTTCGAGGAGCTGAAGGCCCAGTTCCGGGCGCAGGCCGAGGAAGCGATCAAGGAAGGTAAGGAGATACACGTCCTGCTGAGGGAGCAACTGCCCGTGTACGCGGCGCCGGCAGAGACTCTCAACGCAGCGTCAAAAGAGACCGCGTAGCAGGTGCGGCCAAAGCCGCCGACGTGCGGCTTCCCGCCCCTGTGCCACACGCTGCTGGCAGGGGCTGCGGGAGCGGCTGGTGGGTGAGCGCACAGGCAACTTTTTGCTTGACAAACCGCGTGGTCTTGTGCTACGCATTTGTAAAGCTTGGTGTGGCCCCATTGGCAGAGGGGTTGACGTGGAGTTTGCCGTCATGCCAACGGGGGGTGAAACTGGGTCGCCCGTCACTAGCGTCTGCTCAGGTGAAGCCCGCAGCGAACCGATGTGTTCTCCGAGATGGCCTTGAGAAGAAGCCATTGAAGAAACCGAGCGAACGATGGTAGAAGTACGTGGCCATAATGTCACGTGCGGAGGAGGTTGACCAATGGCAGAGAGGCCGCAGAGCAAGCGCAGGACTGACGCGCCGAGTTCACATGGTTCTCGTACCAGCGACTACGTGTGGCCTGATGGTGCCGTGGTCCGTGGTAGCGTCAATCTTTCCGAGCGGAACGTCATAGACCGTAAAGAGGTTGAGGAAAGCTGGCGGAGGACGTCGAAGAGAGTGCTAAAACGAGCTTGACAGTCTGCCCATCCGCACTGGCCAGCCTAAGCATGGGTGCAGGGTTCATCGTTTAGGAGGTGCCGTCTTTGACTTTAGCAGCAAACCCAACCCTACAAGAGCTGGCCGCCCACCTGGTCGATCTCTACAAGGACGTTAAGAGCTACGTCATCCAGAGCGAGAAGCTTTCAGAGGGCCGCCGCACATCGACGCCAGCGCTGAACGAACTTCGGCATGCTTTCGACCACTGGATGCGTGTGGAAGCAGTCTGGCGACACGGACGGCCCGTGCCGGAAGGCGCCGAGCCAGATGGTGCGAAGTACTGCGAGAAGAACCTACGGAAGACCATCGGCCATGTCTACCGAGCAGGCTATGACGCGCTCGACATCATGGCCCTTCACAAGCTTCGTCAAGTAGATGTGTACCAGACCAGCTTTCGGCTATCTGCTCGCCTCCAAGTTATCACTGACTATGCCGAAAGGGTGAGGATGCCGCTGGAGAAAGCCGTGGCTACCTGCAACAAGGCGAAGCTCGGCAAGGACGTCGAGTCGGAGCGGGTCGAAGAGCATGTAGGTTTCTTTAGAATGTATCACGAAGCCATAGAGGACCTCGACGCTGTCTTGAAAGTCCTTGAAGACCATGAGCAGCTCTTACACGACGCGGAACGCGAGCTTGCACGTAACGACCGGAGAGTGCGCAACTACGCCCTCGCGGCAATGGCCGTGAGCATTCTCGTGGCGGTGGCTGCCATTCTCCACAACGTGCTGACCAAGTAGTCCGCCGCCCTTACCGATTGGGGGGGGAAGATCGTCTCAGCGGACCCCGACTCACCACTTTCCACCTCCTCTCCCCAGCCCGCTCTCGCCGCCGCCGCGTCTGGCGCCGCGGCGCGCTGCCGTGGTGGACTGCGCGGTGTCAAGCCGTTGCAGGGGCGGGGCGGGACGCCGCTGGGACAGCCGCCAAGGATGGCGGCGCTGCATCAAGGGGGAAATGGTGCGCCTGACAGGATTCGAACCTGTGCACATGGATCCGGAGTCCAACGCTCTATCCTGGCTGAGCTACAGGCGCACTGAAAGCTAGCAGCTGTGAGGGTACCTCGGCGCGGCGGGCGGTGTCAAGATGTGAGGGCCAGAGGCGGCGGCGCGGGGAAGGCAGGAAGATGCTGACCCGCGCCCGGTCGGGCGCGGGGTGGATGGCCTGAAGCGGCGGCGCTGTTTGACAGGGGCGGCGGGGGTGCGTTAGGCTGGCGCGGGGTTTCCGAGGAGGAATCGTTCGCGCGCATGAACCGCATCCAGGTGCTCAGCGAGGACATGGCGAACAAGATCGCCGCGGGCGAGGTGATCGAGCGGCCGGCGTCGGTCGTGAAGGAGCTCGTGGAGAACGCGCTCGACGCCGGGGCGGGCGAGATCGAGGTGGAGGTTACCGCCGGCGGCCGGGGCCTGGTGCGCGTGAGCGACAACGGCTCCGGCATGGGCCGCGACGATGCGATCCTCTCGCTCGAGCGGCACTCGACGAGCAAGATCCGCGCGCCCGCCGACCTGGCGAGCATTACGACGATGGGGTTTCGGGGCGAGGCGCTGCCCTCGATCGCCTCGGTGTCGCGGCTGACGATCACCACCTGCGAGCGGGGCGCCGAGACCGGCACGTTCGTCAAGGTGGATGCCGGGCGGCTGGTGAACGTGGTCGAGATCGGCCGCGCGCCGGGCACGACGGTGGAGGTCAAGCAGCTTTTCCGCAACGTGCCGGCGCGGCGCAAGTACCTGCGCAGCGCCGAGCGCGAGATGGGCGAGATCGCCCGCACGCTGGATACCTACGCGCTCGCGCATCCGGGCGTGTATTTCTCGCTCATGCACAACGGCAAGGTCGTGGCCCTGATGCCGAAGGCGGAGCGCTTCGCCGACCGCGCGGCGGCGGTGTTCGGCCGGCAGCTCGTCGAGCAGATGGTGCCGGTCGCGTACGAGGGCGGCGGGTTGACGATCACGGGCACTGTGGGCAAGCCGTCGCTGACGCGCTCGAACCGGGCGCAGCAGTACTACTACGTCAATGGGCGGCCGATCTGGCACACGGGGATCAGCCGGGCCGTGGAGCAGGGGTTCAAGTCGCTGCTGATGCGGGGGCGGTACCCGGTGGCGGTGGTGTTCGTCGAGGTGGATCCGGCCCAGGTGGACCCGAACGTGCATCCGACGAAGCGGCAGGTGCGGTTCCGCAACGAGTGGGACCTCAAGGAGGCCGTCGCCGCGGCCGTGGGGGAGGCGCTGGCGGGCAGGGACCTCGCGCCCGCCGCAAGGCTCCCGGAGGAGGAGGATTTTACCGCAGAGAGCGCAGAGGGCGCAGAGACCCTTGAAGCGACGGCTCAGCCGGGGGCTGAGCCGTCGGCTTTTGAGAAGGAGCTGGACGAGGGGGCGGCGCGGCAGTTCTGGTCGAAGGGCGAGCGGCCGGGGGCGGTGAGTGCGGAGCTGTTCCGACGGGAAGGCGAGCCGACGGCGAGGGTCCCTGAGAAGGAATTCACCGCAGAGAGCGCGGAGGGCGCAGAGGCCTTGGAGCCGGCGGAGGAAGGGGCGGAGGCGCCTCGCGGGCGCTTGTGGCTCAAGTACCTGGCGCAGCTCCGGAACTCGTATCTGCTCGCCGAGGACGAGGCGGGCCTGGTGATCGTTGACCAACATGCGGCGCACGAGCGTGTGCTCTACGAGCGGATCATGGCGGCGCTTGGCGGCCGGGGCCGCACGTCGCAGCGGCTGCTGATGCCGCGCACGGTCGAGCTGACACGCAAGGAAGCGCTGGTCATCGAGGCGCACGCGGCGCTTTTCGAGCGGATGGGCTTCGAGCTGCGGCAGTTCGGGCCGAACACGGTGCTCGTGGAGGCGATGCCGACCTACATGCCGGACGCGGAGTGGGACGCGTTGTTCCGCGACATCCTCGACGAGGTGGACGCCAACGAGAAGGAGTACCGGCGCCGGCCGGAGGAGACGCTGATCGTGGCGGCGTGCAAGGCGGCGGTGAAGGCGCACGACGTGTTGGCGGACGAGGAGAGCGCGCACCTGCTGCGCGACCTCGCCGCGTGCGAGCGGCCCTACACGTGCCCCCACGGGCGGCCGACGATGATCCGCATGACGGAGCACGACCTCGAGAAGGAGTTCAAGCGCCGCTGATGGACGCGCCGGCGCCAGTGTACCTGGTCGGGCCGACGGGCGTCGGCAAGACGGCCGCGGCGCTCGCGCTTGCCGATCGCACTCCGCTTGAGATCGTCTCGGCGGATTCGATGCAGGTGTACCGGGGGTTGGATATCCTCTCGGCCAAGCCGACGCGCGAGGAGCGCGCCCGCGTGCCGCACCACCTCGTGGACATCCTCGACGTGACGGAGACGTTCAGCGCGGCCGAGTTCAAGCGCCTCGCCGAGGACGCGATCGCGGCGATTCAGGGCCGCGGCACGCTGCCGCTCGTCGTGGGCGGCACGGGGCTGTACGTCAAGGCGCTCGCCGACGGCCTCTTCGACGGGCCGGAGGCGTCGAGCGACGTCCGGCAGCAGCTCCTCGCCGAGGCCGAGACCAGGGGCCCGGAGGCCCTGCACGCGCGGCTCGCCGGGGTGGATCCCGCCGCTGCCGCGCGCATCGCCACGAACGACCTGCGGCGCGTCGTGCGGGCGCTCGAGGTGTACGAGACGACGCGCCGCCCCATCAGCGAGCAGCAGACGGAGTGGCAGCGCCCGCGCGCGTGCCTGATGCTCGGGCTGCACATGCCGCGCGCCATGCTGTACCGCCGGATCGAGGAGCGTGTGGGCGCGATGTTCGAGGCGGGCGCCGTCGAGGAGGTGCGGCGGCTCGTCGAGGCCGGCATCGAGCAGAGCGCGACGGCGATGCAGGCGATCGGCGTCGCCGAGATCATCGCTTTGCTGCGCGGTGAGCGCACGCTCGACGAGACGAAGCACGCCGTCAAGGGCAATACGCGCCGGTACGCCAAGCGCCAATTGACGTGGTTCCGCAAGGACGCTAGAATACAGTGGTACGACGTCGTGCCGGATGGGAGCCACGTGGAGGGGCTTGCGCGGGCAGTCAACACGGCCCTCGGGAGGCCGGAGGCGGAATGGTCGAGCTGATCGAGACGCAGGAGGAGGCGCAGGAGCGGGCCGTGCTCGTGGGCCTGCAGCTTGCGGGCACGGACGAGTGGACGGTGCGCGACCACCTCGCCGAGCTGGGCCAGCTCGTGCAGACGGCGGGCGGCACGGTCGTCGCCGACGAGATCATCAAGCGCGACCGGCCGACGGCGCCGTTCCTCGTCGGCCGGGGCAAGGTCGAGGACCTGAAGCTGCTGTGCGAGGCCGAGCGGGCCGAGACGCTGGTGTTCGACGAGGAGCTCTCGCCCGCGCAGCAGCGCAACCTCGAGCGCGACACGGCGCGCAAGATCGTGGACCGCACGGCGCTCATTCTCGACATCTTCGCCCAGCGCGCACGCACGGCGGAGGCGAAGCTGCAGGTCGAGCTCGCGCAGCACCAGTACATGCTGCCACGGCTGCGGGGGCTGTGGACGCACCTGGAGCGTCAGCCGGGCGGCATCGGCACGCGCGGGCCGGGCGAGACGCAGATCGAGGTGGACCGCCGCCGCGTGCGCGAGCGGGTCCACCGTCTGGCCCAGGAGATCGAGGCCGTGCGGCGCCGACGCGCGACCCAGCGCAAGGGGCGCCGGCGCCACCACCTGCGGACCGTGGCGATCATCGGCTACACGAACGCGGGCAAGTCCACGCTGCTCAACCGCCTCACGGGGGCCGACGCGTTCGTCGAGGACAAGCTGTTTGCCACGCTGGACCCGACGACGCGCAAGCTCGATCTGGCGAGCGGCCGCACGGTGCTTTTTTCCGACACGGTGGGTTTCATTCGCAAGCTGCCGCACACGCTCGTGGATTCGTTCAAGGCCACCTTCGAGGAGGCGCTCGACGCCGACATGCTGCTGCACGTGCTCGACGTGACGCACCCGGCGGTCGAGGAGCAGGCGGCGGCGGTCGAGGCCGTGCTCACAGAGCTGGGCGCGCACGGCAAGGCGATGGTCACGGCGCTGAACAAGATCGACCGGCTCGAGAACGTCGAGATCGCCCGCCGCTGGCTGCGCCGGGCGCCGAACACCGCGGCGATCTCGGCGAAGGAGGGCACGGGGCTCGACGAGCTGCTGGAGCTCGTCGAGGAGCAGTTCGCCGCCGAGCTCTGCATCGCCACGTACCGTGTGCCGCAGCGCGAGTCGCGCTGGATCGCGCGGCTGCACGAGGAGGGCCACGTGCTCGAGACCACGTACGAGGACAACAACGCGCTGGTGACCGTGGAGCTGCGGCGCGCGCGCGCCCCGGCGTACGCGCGCTTTCTCGCCGGGAACGCTCCCTGAGAGGAGTCACGGCCATGGTGAAGCGTTTGATCGCCCCGCTGCTTCTTGGAGCCTGGGCGATGGCGTCTCTTCCGGTTCCGGTTGGCTCAGCCGAACGAATCGGGTTTGGTGAGGAGATCGCACCGGTTGACCCGCCCCCACAGACTGATGAGGAAAAGCGGATCGCCGAACTGGAGGAGCAGAAGCGTGCGCGTCTCTTGCTGCTCGCCGAGCTCTGCGAGCAGAGCGGCGCACCCGCCCGGGGGGTCCTCTACCTGGTCGAGGCGTTGGAGGTTGATCCGGCCGACGAGGGGACGGCGAGGAAGCTCACCGCCATGGCCGGTGCCCTGGCCGCAAGCGGCACGGACACGTACCGCGACATGCTGGCCCCCCTGCTCGACCACCCGGATGTCTCTGTTGCCGTACTGGTCGTGGGCGGCCTTGGGAGCGGACGCGACAACCGCCATTTCCCTTTGCTGCTGCTGGATGCCTTGGAGAGTGACCGGCCGGAGGTGGTCGAGGAGGCGATGCGCTGGTCGCCGAACTGCTGGGACAAGGGAAGAAAACCGGAAGTGCATGCCCGGCTCCGCACAATATTTGAGGGCAGGGACGACTACCTGAAATTGCGGGCGTGCTTCCCGTTGATGCACGACTTCAAGGACAAGGAAGCCATCGCCTACCTGCTCAAGGAGACGCGGAGCGAGAATCGGGGGCGCGCGCTGCTGGCCGTCGGCTGGATCGGCGACACGTGCAACAGCAGGGCGCCCGTCTATCCCGAACTGCTCGAGGCGCTCGAACCGCAGCTCACGTCCGACGACGACAGGATGCGCCGGGCCGCCGTCTGCGCGATCGGCACCTACCAGGGCGAGGCGGCCATTCGGCACCTGATCGCCGCGCTGGCCGACGCGAACGGCGCCGTCGTGTATGATGCCCGTATCGGCCTGGTACACACGCAACGGGACGTGGACACCGTCGTGCGCCTCGTCAACGAAGCGCTTGAACAGGAGACGCGCGCCGACGTCGAGCACCGCCTGCGAGAAGTCCTTGACGGGATTGAGAAGAAGAAGAAACAGATGACGGAGAGCCGATGAGCGAGCCGACGGGCTACTTCAAGATCAAGGAGCTGCCCGAGGACGAGCGGCCGCGTGAGCGGTTGCTGGCGCGGGGGGCGGATGCGCTCTCGACGAGCGAGCTGCTGGCGATCATTTTGCGTGTGGGCCGGCGGGACCGCAACGCGCGCGAGCTGGCGACGGAGCTGCTGCGCCGCTTCGGCAGCCTGCAGGGGGTGGCGAAGGCGTCGATCGACGAGTTGTGCGCCGTCGGGGGGATCGGCACGGCGAAGGCGGTGCAGATCAAGGCGGCGTTCGCGCTCGGCTCGCGGCTCACGGCGTCGCGCGCGCCGGAGCGGGCCGAGGTGCGCTCGTCGCGCGACGTGGTGGCGCTGGTGGGCGACGAGATGCGGTTGTTCGAGGAGGAGCGGTTCAAGATCCTGCTGCTGGACACGAAGAACCGGCTGATCCGCGACGAGACGGTGTCGGTGGGCACGCTCAACGCGAGCCTGGTGCACCCGCGCGAGGTGTTCCGCAGCGCGATTCGCGCCTCGAGCGCGGGGGTGATTGTGTGCCACAATCACCCGACGGGCGATTGCCGGCCGTCGCACGAGGACCGCGAGACGACGCGCCGGATGAAGGAGGCGGGCGAGCTGGTGGGCATCCGGCTGCTCGACCACGTGATTATCGGCGACGGCGACTACTACAGCTTCAAGGACAACGACGAACTCTGACCCGAGGCGGACCGGGAGGCGCCCATGCGGCCGACGTTGCTCCGGCGGCGAGGCATCATCGTCATGCTGCTCGTGTTGGTGGCGATCTTCGTCGTGCTGAGTCTCAAGCTGCCGATCTCGCGCCGGGCGCGTAAGCCGGTGATGACCGTCGTGACGCCCGTGCTGCGCGGCGTCGAGGCGGTCGGCCGGTGGTTCGGCCGCGTGGGCCAGGCGATCGCGGGGCAGGGCGGGGTCAAAGAACGGGCCGAGCTGAAGCGCGAGGTGGAGTCGCTCGAGGCCGAGCGGGCGGCGCTCGAGGCGGAGCTCGCGTCTTTGCGCGCGACGGCGGCGCAGCTCGAGGAGGTCGCGGCGTTTGACCTTGTGTTCCGGCCCGCGCGCGTTGTGGGCCGCGACCCGACGAGCTGGTACGACACGGCGGTGATCAACCTCGGCAGCGGCAGCGGCGTGCGGCCGGGGATGCAGGTGGTCAAGGGCCGCTGGTACGTGGGCCGGGTGCTCGAGACCGGTCCCGGTTGGAGCCGCGTGATGCTCGTGCCGGACGCGCGCAGTACCGTGCCTGCGATGGCGCCGGGCCGCGGCACGCGCGGCCTGGTCGAGACGACGAGCGCGGGCCGGTTGCTGTTCAAGTACCTCGACGACGAGCCGCCCGTCGCTGTAGGCGACCGCGTGGTCACCTCGCGCGTGGGCGCGGAGAGCGAAGCGGCCGCCGAAGGCGCGGCGGTCGCCGGGGGCGCGGCCGCCGGCGGGGGCGCGGCGGCCCGCGTGCGTTTTGCCGAGGGGTTCGAGATCGGCACGGTCACCGCGCTGGCGGGCGAGGAGTCGGGCTGGCAGACGGCCGTGCTCGAGCGGCCGGCCGCGCTCGACCGGCTCAGCGAGGTGCTGGTGGTGATGGACCAATGAGAACTCTGCGCGCCGTGCTTGTCTTCATCGCGTGCGCGCTGGCGCAGACGGCGCTCGCGCGCCTCGTGCCGGTGTACCGCACGGTGCGGGTGGACCTGTGCCTGATCGCGTTGATTGCCTACGCGCTGCACACCGACGGGCCGCGCGGCTTCCTGCTCGGCGTGCTGGCCGGGGTGGCGACCGACCTGCTCGGCGGCGGGCGGCTCGGGGTGTGCGCCCTGGCCTACGGCGCGGTGGGGTTCGTGGTCGGCGGGCTGCAGGAGAACCTGTTCCGCAAC
>CAZJXV010000056.1:0-5553 GCA_964550015.1 uncultured Verrucomicrobiota bacterium | reverse complement strand
CGTGCTGCTGGTGCTCGTTTCCGCCGCCATCGTCTCGGCGGTGATCTGCTACGTGCTGCGCGCGTACGGGCCGACGCACAACTACCTCGTCGAGCTGAGGCGGGCCGTGCTTCCCGCTGCGGCGGCCACCGCCGTGGTGGCCTCGTTCGTGCTGGCGCGTATGGAGGCGGGCCGCCATGATTGAGCCGCGCCCGAGACCGGGCCTGACGGGGCGGCCGCGCGTGGTGCTCGTCGTGCTCGCGCTGTTGTTCATGCTCCTCGTGCTGCGGTTGTGGTCGCTGCAGGTGGTGCAGGCGGGGCGGTTCCGGGAGCTCGGCCTGCGCAACCGCGAGCGCAGCGTCAACGTGCGGCCCGTGCGCGGGCGCATCTTCGACCGCCACGGCCGGCCGATTGCGGACAACCGGCCCCGCCTCGACGCGTGCGTGGATTACAGCGAGGCCAAGACCCGGGCCGACCGGGACCGGGTCGTCGAGGTGCTGCGCGACGTGCTGGGCATGCCCGAGGGGGAGATCCGCGCGCAGCTCGATCCGCGCAACGTGATTGCGTACGTGCCGGTGACGATCAAGCGCGACATTTCGTTCGAGCACTATACGACGCTCAAGGTGCTCGAGCCGGTCACCCCCGGCTTGCTGCCGATGACCAACTTCGCGCGACGCTACCGCGACGGCGCCGCGGCCGCGCAGGTGCTGGGCTACACGGGCCTCGTGCCGGACCGCGCGGCGCTCGAGGCGCTGCGCCACGACTGGCCCAAGCTCGACTACGACGGGCGCGACGTGGTGGGCCTCGCCGGGCTGGAGCTCAGCTTCGAGCACGAGCTGCAGGGGCGCAAGGGCCGCACCATGCTCGAGGTGGACAACCTCGGCCGGCGCCAGCGCATCCTCGACGACCAGCACAAGGCCGTCGCGGGGTCCGACATCATGCTGTCCATGGACATCGAGCTGCAGCGGCTGGCCCACGGGCTGCTGGGCGAGAGCCGCGGCGCGTTCGTTGCCATGGACCCGCGCAACGGCGACGTGCTGGTGCTCGCCAGCACGCCGAGCTTCGACCCGAACGTGTTCGCCATCCCGCGCTCGGCCGAGGCGGTGGCCGAGATCCGCCGGCTCAACACGGACGCGACGCGCCCGCTGTGGAACCGCTGCGTCAACGAGCAGTACCCGCTCGGCTCCGCGTTCAAGGCGGTCGTGGCGCTGGCGGCGCTGAACCTGGCCGACGAGAAACGGCGCATCACGGCGGAGACGACGTTCTACTGCTCAGGCACGTTCCGGCTCACGCCCGGCTCGAGGTGGAAGTGGGACTGCTACCATCAGCACGCCCACGGTGAGATGACGGTCGTGTCGGCGATCAAGAAATCGTGCAACGTGTTTTTCTACAACGTGGGCCGGCGCATCGGCCGTGACGCGATGGTGTCGCTCGCCGGCGAGTTCGGCCTGGGCCGGCCCACGGGCCTGCCGCTGCCGAACGAGCACGCGGGCGTGAACCCGACGCGGGAGTGGCAGGCGTCGGGCGATTGGCGCGTCGAGCCCAACTACACGACGTGGTATCCGGGCTATACGATCAACCTGAGCATCGGGCAATCGCCGCTCGAGGTGACGCCGATACAGGTCGCGCAGCTCTACTCGGCGATTGCCATGGACGGGGTGCTGTTCCGGCCCCGGCTCGTCACACGGATCACGCGGCCGGACGGGGTCGAGGAGTTTCCGCCCCGGTCGCGGCGCATCGAGCTGAGCGCCGAGAGCCTCGGGCTCGTCAAGGAGGGCCTGCGCGAGGTGACCCGCGAGGGCGGCACGGCCTACGCAGCTTTCAAGGACCTGCAACACCTGAACGTGGCCGGCAAGACGAGCACGGCCGAGGTCGGCGCAGGCGAGGACAAGAAGAACCACGCCTGGTTCATCGCGTTCGCCCCGGCCGACGCGCCCGAGATCGTCGTCGTGGTGCTGGTCGAGGAGGGGGAGACGGGCGGCCGCACGGCGGCGCCGCTGGCGGCTGAGTTTCTTGAGGGGTACTTTGCGGGGAGATAGGGCGGATAGGACGGATAAGACGGATAGGACAAATAGGACGAATATGACCATCGCGATGCGGACGATTGGGCTCTCGACGCGGGGCGGCGGGCAGGTCACCGATATCACGCAGCAGGTCCAGGCCGCTGTGGACGCGGCGGGGATGACGGACGGGATCGTGACGGTTTTCGTGCCGGGGGCGACGGGCGCGGTTACGACGGTCGAGCACGAGCCGGGCCTCGTGGCCGACCTGGGCGAGCTGTTCGAGCGGCTGGCGCCGGCGGGGGCGCGGTATCATCACGACGAGACGTGGCACGACGGCAACGGCCATTCGCATGTGCGGGCTTCGCTGGTGGGGCCGTCGCTGACGGTGCCGGTGAGCGGCGGGCGGCTCACGCTCGGGACGTGGCAGCAGATCGTGTTTGTTGATTTCGACACCCGGGCGCGAGAGCGCGAACTCGTCGCCCAGTGCCTCGGCGAGTAGCGCGAGGGGAGAGGGGCTTGGACGCCTGGCGGAACACTGCCTGCCGGTTAGATGCCCCTAGTGCTTACCGGGGCTCAAGCGGAACCCAGACCATGTGAATGATGGACATCACTACCCATCCCGCCACCCAAAGCGCCGCCTTCGCAACAAGAGGTTCAACAAAAGCGGCCCCAATGACAGCTACCATGAAAGGGATAGCCGCGAACGTGGCCGTCCACGGGACACCCACCACCTTGCCACAGACCTTGCACCGTGCCGGAAACGCCGGGCCAAGGAACATCTTACGCATCCTTGATATCCCGGGGTTGCCGCAATGCGGACAAGCGTACATGGTTCGTGGTCTCCTACTGACATCCAACGGTAAGAATCACCTGTAGCTTGAAGCGCGCGCGGCGCGCCGCAAGTAGCCCTGTTAGTCCGCTTGGCTCGCACTAGTCGATTCTGTTGGTGTCAATGTCCTCTCGAACGATTGTCGGAATGTGTATGCGAAGTGTTTTCCCCCTTGAGACCCCGTTGGGAATAAGAATGACCAACACTCCCTCTCTCCAATCGGTGCTGAACCGCACACTCGGTGAGAGTCTGATACGATCAACAAGCGGCTCAACCTCCGGTGGCATAGAATCCACGATCTCGACGGCTGCGAGATCGAGGGGCGTCTCATTTTTGAATTGCAGAGTGAAGTCGAGCCTGTCTCCTACTATGACTTTGGGCGCTGCCGTCATCTTTTTCAAGGAGGGACGGGAGTAACTGTACATGCAGGCCGCGGTGACCATATGACCTCGGACGCTTGGCTCGTAGGCAACAGCCCTTATTTCATAACGATGTGATTCGGATGTTTGCTTTGCATCCACAGTTGTGCGGACCTGCCGCGATTCCGCCAGAAGAACCTGCTCGCCCGCATCGGCTGCTTCGCCTTCGATACGGGATGCGTGTTCACGTTCAGCAGATTCAGCACCAGCTGCTTCGTCTTCAATGTGGGATGTGTGCGCGCGTTCAGCAGATTCAGCACCGGCTGCCTCGTCTTCCATGCGGGATGTGTGCTCGCGTTCTGCAGATGCTGAAGGGAAAGCCTTGTCAACGGTTTCTGACTGCAAGCCGCTTGCCTTGGAATGTGATCCGGCAGAACGTGCCTCAACCGAACCATGTTCAGCAGACGAGCGTTCTCCCGACATCGCCAGTTGGCTCTCTGCGGCGGCAACGGGTGCGAGCGCAAGCACTTCTACTGCTGTAGGGCCGACGAGGAAACGAGGCTGACCGACGAAAGCGTATCGCGCGGTTGCCTCGTTGCGAATGACAGCAACTTGCTGAACCGTGAGGGGCGATGTCGCGCACCCGGAGCAGAGCACCAACAACAATGCCGCAGCCGTCTTGTGCTTCTCAGTCATTGTCTTTCGAGCCCCAGGTTGACCTTATACACAGGCTGATTTCGTGCAGAGTATCCAATGACTGTCACGGCAGTGCCAGCTTTCAGCCTTGTGGTTTGCTCGTCCGAAAGGTAAAAGGACACTTCTGCCAATCTCTCGACCTGATCCATGGAAATGCGATAGACGTAGAGATAGCCCTTTAGTGGGGTTCCGTCAGGCAGGACCATGCGAATGGGCTGCCCTCCGGTATTGACATTGATGTTCTTGGGGCTTTCATTCTGTGTCAAATCCAGAAGAACCGGCATCGTGTGCTCCTTCTTGGGTTGCGAAAGGAGCAGTTTCGTTCCCGCTGGTCCAACGAAGTGGATACGTGAACTCGCGCAGCCGGTCAGCACCAATGCAAGCACCAGCAGAGCTACTGCAACCACCTTGTCCTTCATTTTCTTCCTCCTTCGGGTCTCGTGGTGCGCGACAATGATTACCGGACAATGATCATCTGGATCAGCATAACACCCCAAGCACGGCTCAGTTGCCTGCACAACGCGCCTGCGTCAGTCTAACAATCTGCCATAGTCACCTTGTCTGTCGGGCACTGCGTCGGTCTCGACGAGCGATGCCGGTTGCGTTGGCGCTGTCCGGGGGTCGGGGCGGCCTAGAGGCCCGACGGGGCGGCTGCCAAGGCAATGGCGATTATCACCGAGCCAAGGAGAGACAGGCCGAACGGTTTCGCGGCGTCGCGCCAGTGCGAGATCAGAAAGATCAGCGAGACGAAGGGCACGAACATGCAGCCCAGCCCCCAGAGGACGCTTTCCTGGAAGGCGACGATGAGAAACCATATGCCGCCTATGACGGAGAGGATCACGCCAAACACGAGCAGGATCGTCGGCATTGTCCCGAGCGATTGTTCGGCTTCCTCGTCTTCCTCTTCGAAATGCTGCTGTACGTAATTGCGGTCCGCGTCGCTGAGGTCCCAGACGGAGACCGTGATCGTGGTGCCGTCCTCTTTCTCAAGCACCACGTCGTCGCCGGTCAGGCTGATGGCCCTGGCGTAGAGCTGGCGGCCGCGCGAGTCGGTCCAGGTGCGCATCTCCGTGGGTGCTGCGAGGGCACTCAGGGTCAGGCCCAGCGAGAAGAGGAGTACTGCGAGTTTTGTGATCATTGTCACGCTCCACTACCACGACACGTTATCTGTTCGGCACGGCGTCGGCCGCAATGAGCAGCGCGGCGACCGTTGGCCGTCCCCGTCGTGTCGGGGGCGCCGCGGGCGGGCTCTCATGGTGGGCAATCAGTGGGTGCGTGGTGCCGCCATTTGGGGTACTCGGGAGCGAAAGGACCGCCTCCGGCCCCGTTCCCCATACGTGTGAAGGATACCATAGGGGACGTGGCGGATCAAGCGGATTGTGGGGGCCGAGGCGGTCGGGTGGACGGGCCTGGGCGAGCGGGGCGGTTGCCTGGCGGCGGTTGCCCGGCGGCGGTTGCCTGGCGGCGGCGGCCCGGCGGCGTCTGCAAAAGGGTTGACACCCGCGGCGGGCGGCGGCTACGGTGGCGGGGCATCTGGAACGGAGAATCTGCCGGACCCGGCGAGGAGGGAAGTCATGAGGCGACGGCTTGTACCGATGTTCGTTCTCGTGGTCGTGCTCGCGGTGGTGGCGCCGCGCGCGTGGGGCCAGTTCCTCTCGGACGAGGAGCGCAAGGGGATGTTCACCGT
>CAZJXV010000055.1:0-18534 GCA_964550015.1 uncultured Verrucomicrobiota bacterium | reverse complement strand
GACGTAGTCCTTGCCCCCGATGCCGCGCCCCTCGAGGATCTCCGTCGTAATCGAGCGCGTCACCAGGTCGCGCGGCGCCAGCTCCATCAGCTTCGGGGAGTAGTTCTCCATGAACCGTTCGCCCGCGTCGTTGATCAGGTAGCCGCCCTCGCCGCGTGCGCCCTCGGTCAGCAGGATGCCGCGCTTCCAGATGCCCGTCGGGTGGAACTGGAAGAACTCCATGTCCTGCAGTGGTATGCCCGCGTTGTAGGCCACCACGAGGCCGTCGCCCGTGTTGGCGAACGCGTTCGACGTGATCAAGAACGCCTGCCCGCCGCCGCCCGTGGCAAACATTACCGCCTTCGTATGGAACGTGTGCAGCTCACCGTCGCGCATGTTCCACGCCACGATCCCGCGGCACACGCCGTCCTCGACGAGCAGGTCGGCCAGCACCCAGTCCGAGTAAGTGTGGACGTTGTACTTGACGAGCTGCTCAAACAGCGTGTGCAGCAGCGCGTGGCCCGTGCGGTCGGCGCTGAAGCACGCCCGGAGCACGGGCCTCTCGCCGTAGTTGCGCGTATGCCCGCCGAATTTCCTTTGGGCGATCTTGCCCTCGGGCGTCCGGCTGAACGGACAGCCCATATGCTCCATCTCCCAGACAATCTCGGGCGCCTCGTGCACGAGAATCTTCGCCGCGTCCTGGTCGGTCAGGTAGTCGCCCCCCTTGACCGTATCGAACCAGTGCCAGTGGAGGTGGTCCTCCTCCATGTTGCCGATCGCCGCTGCGATCCCCCCCTGCGCCGCGCACGAGTGCGACTGCGCCGGGTAACATTTCGCCAGCAGCCCGACATCGTACTTGCCGGCAAGCTGCAGCGCCGCCATCGAGCCCGCCAGTCCCGCGCCGACGACAATCACGTCATGCTTGATCACGCTCATCGGCCGCCCTCCTGCTCAGCGGCCTGAGCCTGCGGTGGAGGTCCTCGGAACGTCAGCACGGTCACGCTGCCGAGCGTCGCGAGCACCAGGCCGATCATCACGATCAGGCTGTAGAGCGTGATCCGCACCCAGCCCTTACGAATATAGTCGAGCAGCACGCCCCACGTGCCGTTGAGCGCATGGAACAACGACATCCCCAGCAGCAGCAGCGTCATCGTCTTCCACACCGGACCCCACGTCGGGTGCAGCATCCGATCACGCACGACGTTGAAGTTCAGTTGCTGGTCGCTCGGGCCCGAGTAGTGGATCACCACGAAGTGCGCCAGCAGCAGCAGGACAAGGGCGATCGCGCTCACCCGCTGCAGCAGCCACCCGATCGAGCCCGTATTCTTCGAGCCGCCGTACTTGTACGTATCCATCTCAGCCCCCTCCCCCGAACGCGTGCCTGAGGATCGGGATCGCTCCCACCGCGAACACCACCACGCTCAGCGCCAGCACCGCGTAGAAGAGCTGCTTGTGGTAGCGGGTGCCGTTGCCGAAGTCCACGAGCAGGATCCGGATCCCGTTGAGCGCGTGGAACACGCACGCCCCCAAGAGCGCCACCTCGCCGAGCTTGAACAGCGGCTTCGAGTACAGCGCCATCTCGGCGTTGAACGTGGCGGGATCGCTCAGCTTGCTGATCGAGTAGATGTGCAGGATGAGATACAGCACGATGGCCAGGCCCGATATCCGGTGGAGCACCCACGCCACCTGGCCCGTGTACCAGTGGAACCGCATACGCTCCTCCTTCTTCTCGCGTGCATGCAGTGCCAGCGCCGCACTTCGCGGTCGCCGCATCCTAGCGAGGCCAAACTCATTGAGCAAGGGGAAAGAGGACAGTACCTGCCGAAGAGACGCCGTCCTGCGATAACACGACACGCTCTCAGCGACGCTTGACATAGGCTGTGGTCAGTGCAAGTATTCCATCGGTGTGAAGGTGATCCTCTTGGAGGCGGTCTGTGTCTGCTATAGTTCTTGATCTTCAGCGCCATGCTATGGACGGCGGGAGCGACGTTGTCGACCTACTGAGGAAGGCCTTGGTTGTCGCGACCAAGCTACAACTCAACGAGTTCAGACAATGGGTCGAGTGGGAGCTTCGCGGGTACGGTAGCAGCCCGGTTCCAGAGTACCGAAGAGTGCACGTTCAGCTCAGAGCATACAACCCGTACCACGGCTGGATTCCAGTGATCCTGGAGGACCCTGAAACGGCTAGGGCAGCGAGTCTAGCAGAGACGGGACAATCTGTGCCGGAGATCCAAGAGCTTCTGGCGAAGTGCGGCCAGAAGACGCAAGTGATGATGCCCCTAGACCCGGGGGTCGCAAGGAAGCTGATGGACGGGGCCGCGGCGCCGTTTGAGCCAACGAGACTGGTCGATACGTCCCAGCTTGCCGGCATTCTGCACGCCGTGCGCAACACCATTCTGGAGTGGTCCCTTAGGCTTGAAGCCTCTGGCATTCTGGGAGAGGGAATGACCTTCTCAGACGATGAGAGGGAGAGGGCCTCCTCGACTCAGACGATCAACATACAGAGTTTCCACGGTGTGCTCGGGGACGTTCGAACGGAGCAGCTCCAGATCGGTGATCACGCGACCATATTGGGCAAGCTGGAGGAGCTCGATATCCAGGAAGAGCAGCGCCGCGAGCTGATAGGGCTTCTCAAAGAGCTCAAGGACTCGCAGGGCGAAAAGGCAAAGTCCCTTGCGAGCAAGATCTTGAGCTGGATGAGCGCGAATATCGAGAAGCTAGGTACCTTCGCGAAGACCATCTGGAGCTTCATACAGCCGTATTTGTGATTAGGGGTAGCGTCGCTTGGTGGCGTAAGCCAGCATTTTCCACGTCCCTCGAAGGATCCTTACTGGCCGCAGCCATCGCCCCTTCGAATGCTCGGGCGAGATCATGGTCCTCGACATGGAGGAGCGCAAGGCCGTCAGCCTCTTCCGCGGCCGCAACCCGGTGGCCCTCGCCTCCCTCAAGCCGCCACCGCCCGAACCGCCGGAGGATGACCCAAACGGTGAGTAGCGCCGGCGTCTCGCCGGCTGTGTGGCGGGCATCTTGCCCGCCAAGATGATCGTTCGCGGAGCGTCCAGCAACCGGGGGCGAGACGCCCCCGAGACAGCCGGCAGGATGCCGGCGCTACCCGGTTCCGTGCCCATCTGTGAAGGGTTGCGGTTGATTCCTGCTTCCTCCTCCTATTCCCCCTTGCCGGGGAACCCGGGCGGCGCCTATACTGTCTGAGGAGGACGAGACGGAGACCATGCGCTCACGCTTGTACATACTGCTCCTGGCAGGGGCACTTCTAACGACCGCCCCCGGCGGCGCGGCAGCCCTGATCGTCGTGGGGCCCGACGACGTCGAGGACCGGCTCGACGACCTCGACCAGCTCGAGCGCGAGCGGCTCGAGGCGATCATGGACACCCTCGAGCTCCTCGAGGCCAAGAAGGACGTCGCCGCCATGCTCGCCCTGTACCGCAAGGGGCTGGCCATCCCGCCCGACAACCTCAGCCTGCGCGAGCGGTACGTCCTGCGCGGCGTGTGGGTGGCGAGCTACGCGCTCGAGCACGAGGGCGACGCCGGCGACGTGCTCGACCTGCTCAACGAGCTCGAACCCCAGACCGACCTCCCCGACGAGCCACAAATCCGCTCGACCGTCTGGTGGCTCCAGTCGGTGGTCCTGCACCGCCTCGACCGCACCGAAGAGGCCGACGCCCGACAGGCCAAGGCGCTCGAGTTCAACGCAGGCGACACGAACTACCACTACTATGTCGGGCGTTTCCTGAGATACGTCCATCTGCACGAGCAGGCCATCCTCGAGTTCGAGGCCGCCCTCGCCACCGCCAACAGCGATTGGGCCCGGGCCAAGTGCCTCGCGGGGATCGCCTTCACGCACCTGTGGCGCGAGCAGTACGAGGAAGCCGCAGCCCAGTATGAAAGGGCGCTCGCGCTCTTCAGCGAGGGCCCGAAGCCGCGCGACTACGTCGAGCTGGTCGAGGAAGCCACCCTGGCCTTCTACCACCTCGGCCGCTACCACGAGCTGCGCGGACGCCTCAAGGAGACGATCGCCGCCAACGAGCGCGCGCTCGAGCTCCTGCCCGACGAGCTCGACGAGGAACTCGGGCTGGCCGCGGTCCAGAACCTCACCGCCATCGGCGACGCCTACCTCGCGCTCGGCAAGCCCAAGCAGGCGCTCGAAGCCCTCGAGCGGGCCCGTGACCTCGCCCCCGACGTCCCCGGCGTCTACAGCAGCCTCGGCGACGTCCTCAAGAAGCTCGGCAAAGACGCCGAGGCCACCGAGGCCCACACCCGCTGCGAACGCCTCTACCGCGACCAGATCGCCCAGCGTCCCGAGTGGTCAAGCCCCTATAACAACCTCGCCTGGTTCCTCGTCACGCACGACGTGAAGCTCGACGAGGCGCTCGAGCTCTCGAAGAAAAGCCTGAAGCTCGTGCCCGACACCGACGCCTACCTCGACACGCTCGCCGAGATCTACCACCGCATGGGCAAGCACGACCAAGCACTCGAAACCATCAACAAGGTCTTCGAGCTCGACCCCCCGCCCGAGCACCTCATCTACTTCGAGCAGCAGCGCGACAAGTTCCAGAAGGCCGCAAAACCGGGCGGGTAACACGCCGCGCCCCGGCGCGGTTCATTCCTGGTTTGCCGTGGAACGCCCTGGCCCTCTATACTGTCCCAAGACACGAGGGCCTGCTATGCGCGCACCACGCCACATCTTGCTCGCCGGGGCCGTCTCGCTCGCCGGAGCCGTCTTGCTCGCCGGAGCCGTCTTGCTCGCCGGAGCCGTCTTGCTTGCCGGAGCCGCGCCGGCTGCCGAGACCGAGACCCTGGGCGACCTCGAGATCCAGCGCCTGGACACAATCATCGAAGCCGTCGCCCTCCTGCACGCAGACGACGACTACGCGGGCGCCGTTGCCATGTACCGTCGGGGTCTCGCCATCCGCGCCGGCGACGAGGAGCTCCTGGAGCGCTACGCCGACCTCGGCGAGCAGGTCGCGTGCGCGGCGCTCGCCAAGAAGGCCGACCCCGCGCTGATGCTCGGCTTCCTCGACGACTTCGAGGCCTGGCTCGGCAACAACAACCCGCACCCGTCGAAGTTCTGGTGGCTCCGTTCCATGGCCCTGCGCCGGCTCGATCGCGCGGCCGAGGCCGACGCCCTGGTCGAAAAGGCCCTCGAATACAACAGCGCCGAGGCCGACTACCACTGGGCCATTGCCATCTTTCTCGTCGACAACGGCTTCTACGAGCCGGCCATCGCCGAGTACGAACACGGCCTCCCGCACGCCGACGACCCGTTTTTCCTCGGCAACTACTACCTCGGGCTCGCCGTCGCGCACGTCGGACTCGAGCACTACGAGAAAGGCGTGAGCTTCTACGAGAAGTCCTTCGAGCAGTTCAACAAGGCCGAGTCGCGGTTCACGATGACGCTGGACCGCATCTACCGCGACGCGGCCCGCGCGTGTTGGGCCCTCGGCCGCGACCACGAGCTGCGCGGGCGCCTCCGCCAGACCATCGCCGCAAACGAGCGCGCGCTCAAGTTCATGCCCGCTGAGCTCAACGACGTGACTCGCGGCGCCTTCGCCGCGAACGTCCACGCCATCGGCGAGGCGTACCTTGGGCTCAAGCAGCCCGAGAAAGCGCTCGAGCACCTCACGCGCGCCGCCGAGATGGTGCCCGATGGCCCGGGCTTCTGGGGCGCGCTCGGCGACGCCCACGCCAAACTCGGTGACGACGCCAAGGCCACCGACGCCTACGCCCGCTGCGAAAAGCTCTACCGCGACTGGATCGCCGCCGCGCCCGGCCGCGCCACACCCTACAACGGCCTCGCCTGGCACTTCGCCATACACGACAAGGACCTCGACGAGGCACTCAAGCTTTCAAAGAAAAGCCTCGAACTCGCCCCCGACACCCCCGAGTACCTCGACACCCTCGCCGAGATCCACTACCGCCTCGGCAACCACGACCAGGCGATCGAGTCGATCAAGAAGGCCCTCGCCCTCGACCCCCCGCCGCGCCACCTCATCTACTACCAGCAGCAACTCGACAAGTTCGAAAAGGCGAAGAAGGAGTCCGGCTGAGCGCTCCCGCGTACTCCCTCTGCGCCCTCTGCGCTCTCTGCGGTTCATTCTCTTGTTCTTGCCGCCGCGTGCAGCGCCTGGCCCAGCGCGATCCCCCCGTCGTTGGCCGGCACGCGCGAATGCACGAGCACCCGGAAGCCCGCCGCGTCGAGCCCTTCGACCGCTTGCCCGAGCAGGTACCGGTTCTGGAACACGCCGCCGCTGAGCGCCACCGTGCCGACGCCTGCCGCGTCGCGGATCCGCCCGCACACCTCGACGATCATCCGCGCCACGCTGTTATGGAACCGCGTCGAAAGCACCGTACACGGCTCACCCTTCCGCACGTCCTCGATGAGCTCCTCGAACATCGGCGCCGGCGAGATCATGAATCGCCCGTCGTCAGCCTTCCCGACGTCGGCCTTCCTGACGTCGAACCCGTACGCTCCCTCGACCGCCGCGTCCGTGTAATACTCCAGCTCGATGGCCGCCTGGCCCTCGTAGTTAACGGTGCGCCGCACGCCGGCGATGGCTGAGACCGCATCGAACAGCCGCCCCATGCTCGAGGTCGGCGGCGAGTTCACGCCCTTGGCCATCATCTGCACGAGCACGTCGCACTGCTCCGCGTCCAGCGAGTCCGTGAACGGAATCCCGAGCGAGGCCAGCGACCCGGCGAATACAGCATGGAGGTGCGAGACCGCCATCCGCCACGGTTCCTTGATCGCCTTCGTGCCGCCCGGCATCGGCACCTCGTCGAGGTGCCCCACGCGGCGGTACTCGCGCGCGTCGAACACCAGGAACTCCCCGCCCCAGATGTGCCCGTCGTCGCCGTAGCCGAGCCCGTCGAACGCGACGCCGATCACCGTCTGCTCGACGAGCGCCGGATCGTCAATCAAGCATTCTGCAACGCAGCTCAGCACCTGCGCGTGGTGGTGCTGCACGCCGATTCTCTCGACACCCGCAAGCCCCAGCGCATACTTCGTCGCGAGATAGTCCGGATGCAGGTCGTACACGACGATCTCCGGCTCGACGTACAGCAGCCGCTTCATGTGCTCCAACGAATCCTCGAACGCCGCCAGCGTCTGCACGTTCTCCAGGTCACCGATGTGGTGGCTCACGAAGTACATGTTCTCGCGCGCCAGGCAGAACGTGTTCTTCAGTTCCGCCCCGACGGCCAGCACGTGCTTCGGCGCCTGCACCGGCAGCAGCAGCGGCTCCGGCACGTGCCCCCGCGAGCGCCGCAGCACGTACGGCCGCCCGCGAAACACCGTGGTGACCGAGTCCTCGCACCGCGTCCGGATCTCGCGGTCGTGCACGAGGGTGGCATCCGCGATCCCGTGCAGCCGCTCGAGCGCGTCGTCGTTGCGGAAGGCGATCGGCTCGTCGCTCACGTTGCCGCTCGTCATCACCAGCGGCCGCCCGGTGCCCTCCATCAACAGGTGGTGCACGGGCGTGTAAGGCAGCATCACGCCCCACCGCTGCTGCAGCGGCGCCACCTCCTCACTCAACGGTCGCCCGACATCCGGATGTAGGGCGGGCTTGCCCGACGAAGCTTCAGCGAAGTCGGGTCCCCCTGGGCCCGCCGCGCTGTCTGTTTCGCCGCGCTTGTCGAGCAGCACGATCGGCGCCCGCACGCTCGTCAGCAGCTCTCGGGCCGTCTCGTCGAGGACGCAGTACCGGCCGACCTCCTCGAGCGAGCGCATCATTGCCGCGAACGGCTTGTCCTCGCGCCACTTGCGCGAGCGCAGCGCGCCGACCGCCGCGTCGTTCGTCGCGTCGCACGCCAGGTGGTAGCCGCCCAGGCCTTTGACGGCCACCACCTTGCCCGCCAGCAGCAGCTCGACGGCGGCCCGGATCGCATCATCGCAGGCCGTTTCCTCGCCATTCTCATCGAGAAGCATCACCCTCGGCCCGCACACCGGGCAGGCGTTCGGCTGGGCGTGGAAACGCCGGTCGGCCGGGTCGTGGTACTCGCGCTCGCAGTCCGGGCACATCGGGAACACATTCATCGTCGTCTTTGGCCGGTCGTACGGAATGTCGCGGATGATCGTGAACCGCGGCCCGCAGTTCGTGCAGTTGATGAACGGATAGCGGTAGCGCCGGTCGTTCGGGTCGAACAGCTCGCGCAGGCAGTCGGCGCACGTCGCCAGGTCCGGCGAAAGCGGCACGAATCGCTCCTCGCGCACGGCGCTCACCTCGATCGTGAAGCGTGCGTGCCGCTCGAAGGGGATCGCCTCGACGCGCAGCTCGTAGATCCGCGCCGGCGCCGGGTGCTCCTCGCGGATCGCCCGGGCGAACGCCTCGATCGCCTCCGCGTCGCCAAAAGCCGCGATCTCCACGCCGAGGCTGTCGTTGCGCACTGAGCCGCGCAGGCCATGTCGCTCCGCCAGCCCGTAGATAAACGGCCGGAACCCGACGCCCTGCACGATCCCGCGGACCGTTATCCTCGCGCCTGACTTCATCGTCTCCGCTGCCTCATCGGTCGGCCGAGCACCAGCATGCCCCACCTCTCCCGCCGGCGCAACCCCGGCCCCAGCCAGCCGTAGGTCGGCCCTAGCCAGCCGTAGGCTGGCCCTAGGCGGCCGAAGGCCTGCCCTGCTGACCGAAGGTCGGCCCTGGGCAGCCGTAGGCTGGCCCTTGCCCGGCCCGCACCTTGTGATATAGTCAACGCGTTTGCAGCAAGCAGGGACTCCCGCGCGCCCTGCGTCTTTCGGGAGGAGAGAACAATGATCACTCTTGGCGTCAACGTGGACCACGTCGCCACCATCCGCCAGGCGCGCCGCACCACGGAGCCCGACCCGGTCACCGCCGCGGCCATCGCCGAGCTCGCCGGCGCCCACTGCGTCACCGTGCATCTGCGCGAGGACCGCCGTCACATCCAGGACCGCGACGTGCGCATCCTGCGCGAGACCGTCCAGACCAGGCTCAACCTCGAGATGGCCGCCGCCGACGAGATCGTCGGCATCGCCTGCGACGTCCGCCCCGACCAGGCCACCCTGGTGCCCGAGCGCCGCGAGGAAGTCACCACCGAGGGCGGCCTCGACGTCGCCGGCAACGCCCAACAGATCACCGACACGGCGGCGCGCCTCAGCGAGGCCGGCATCATCGTGAGCCTCTTCATTGACCCCGACGAGGCGCAGATCGGCGCCGCCGCCCAGACGGGCGCCAACTTCATCGAGCTGCACACCGGCGCCTACGCCAACGCGCGCGGCGAAGCCGTGGGCGACGAGCTCACGAAGCTTATCCGGGCGGCCGAGCAGGCCGCCGCAGCCGGCCTGCGCATCAACGCCGGCCACGGCCTCAACTACGTCAACATCCGCGCCATGCACGAAGTCCCGCGCCTCGAGGAGGTCAATATCGGCCACAGCATCATCTCGCGCGCCGTGTTCGTCGGCCTTGAGCTCGCCATCAAGGAGATGCTCGCGCTGCTGGGCTGAGACCACGCACCACAGCCGCGGCACGGGGACAAGGAATCTGTTTGAGGCACACCGGGACTGGAACGTCATGAAGATCGTCACCGCGCAACAGATGGCCGCGCTCGACGCAGCGACGATCGAGCGGCATGGCATCCCCGGCCTCCAGCTGATGGAGCGCGCCGGCACCGGAATGTTCCACGAGGTCATGTCGGCCCTCGAACGGCTCAAAGCGGGAAGCTTTGGGCCGTCCGAGCAAGCCGGTCCCGAACCCCGCTCGGGACCGGCCGTCGTTCTCTTTGCCGGCAAGGGCAACAACGGCGGCGACGCCTTCGTCGTGGCCCGGCTTCTGCACGACGCGGGCATCACGACCCTCACCGTACTTGTCGGTGCCGCGTCCGGCGACCTCAAGGGGGACGCGCTGGAGAACCATCGCCGGTTGAGCGAAACGGGGGCGGAACTGCTCGAAGCACACGTAGCCGGCGACCTCGAAGCCCTGCGTGAACGCTGCGTGGCCGCCGGCCTCATCGTGGACGGCCTGCTCGGCACCGGCCTGAGCGGCGAGCCGAAAGGCCTCGTGGCCGACGCGATCCGCTTCATCAACAGCCTGCACCGGCCCGTCATGGCCGTGGACATCCCCTCCGGCGTCAGCGGCGACTCAGGCGCCGCGGGCGACTGCTTCGTGCGCGCCGACCTCACGGTCACCATGGCCCTCCCGAAGCGCGGGTGCTTCCTCGGCGGCGCCATCAACGGCCTCGGCCGCCTGGCCGTCGTGGACATCGGCATCCCGGCCGAGGCGCTGGCCCGCGCCTGGAGCGACGCCGAGCTCATGACCCCCGACGAGACGGCGCCTCTGCTGCCAGAGCGCGAACGCCTCTCGCACAAGGGCACGTACGGGCGCCTCTTCGTGCTGGCGGGCTCGCGCGGCTACACGGGCGCTGCGGCCCTGGCCGCCAACGCCGCCGTGCGCGCGGGCGCCGGCCTGGTATTCCTGGGCATCCCGAAGAGCCTCAACCCCGTCCTCGAGCGCAAATGCACCGAGGCGATGACCGTGCCCCTGCCCGAGACGCCCCAGGGCACGACCGCGTACGAAGCCTTCTACCAGGTGACGAAGCACCTCGTGAACTGCGACGCCCTCGCCATCGGCCCGGGCCTCTCGACGAACCGCCAGACCGCGCTCCTGGTGCGCCGCTTGCTCGGCGAGGTCACGCTGCCCGTCGTGCTCGACGCCGACGGCCTCAACTGCCTCGCCGGCAGGACCGACGTCCTGCGCGCCTGCCGCGCGCCGGTGGTCATCACCCCGCACCCCGGCGAGCTGGCGCGCCTCACCGGCCGGAGCCAGGCCCGCATCGTCGCCGACCCCTGGAAGGCCGCCCGGAGCGCAGCGGAGGGCAACGTCACCGTCGTCCTCAAGGGCGCCCACACCTGCATCGCCCTGCCCGCCGGTCGGTCCCGCGGCCCCGACCTCTTCGTCAACATCATGGGCAACGCGGGCATGGCGTCGGGCGGCGTGGGCGACGTGCTGACCGGCATTATCGGAGCCCTTCTCGCCCAACGACTTCCGGCGGACCAGGCCGGCAGGCTCGGCGTCCTGCTCCATGCGCTCGCCGGCGACATCGCCGCCGCCGAGGGCGACCCGGCAAGCCTGGCCGCCTCAGATCTCGTTCAAGCCCTTCCCGCCGCCTTCCGATGGCTCAGAGAGAGGAAAGAGGCGGCCCCCACACCCGGGGCGGTCACCCGCTGCTACTACGACCAGGGAAAGAGCTTGTGACCGTTCAGCCCTCGCGCAGTACCGCAGCGAGATATCTCTGGAGGCCGGCGATCGGGAGCCGATCAGGGTGAAGAAGGCACTCACATACGCGCTCTTGGCACTCCTGGGCCTTGGCCTCCTGCTGGGCACCGGATGCAAAATGCCCGAACCCGGATGAGGGGTAATCCGTTCGCGTTCTTGGAGAACGCACCCGGAGACGACCGCCCAACCTGCCAGCCTGCCCTGAGCTTGTCGAAGGGCCGGCCCTGACCCTGTCGAGGCGCTTGCCCTGAGCCTGCCCAAGGGGCCTGGAAAAAGCGGAAAAAACCCCTTGCCCGCCCGCGTGTCTGGTGCTAGTATGCTAGATACTAGGAGTGGAGAAACCGCCGCACCTCTGACAGGAGCGCAACGGGACGGCCCCACGGGGCCGCGATCGGGAGCATGAGGGAATGAAGAAGGCACTTGCGTTCGTTCTGCTGGGGCTCATGGCCATCGGCCTGCTGCTCAGCACCGGCTGCTTCGAGACCACCGCCCACAACGTCCAGGACCTCAAGGACTGGACCGACGTCACCTTCCTCGACGGTGACCGGTTCGGCAAAACCACCCGCTAGAAGCACCCCGACACGACACGTCATACACCGGGCAGGACCCCCACGCCGGGGCCCTGCCTTTTGCTGCCCGGAGATAATCCTGCGCCCCGCTCCCACGCACACTTGCCCTTTACAGCTCACCGATGTATCTAGCTCCTTGTGGCATCGAGCACCGGGCAAAAGGAGAGGGGAGAAGTGGCCAATTCCGCCGGCGAACCGAAAAGCCAACGTCGGCGCTGGATCGTCGGCTGCTCTCTAGCAACCGTTGTAGCCCTGATCCTTGCTGCAGGCGGCTGCATCTGGTTCAAGGAACATCAAGCATACTACGGCGACATCGCTTCGTGCTCGTCCGACAACATGGACATGCTCAGAGTCGGCCTCGAAGAATACGGCCAAGAGCACAACGGAGAAATGCCCGTGAGCTTTGACGAACTCCGCGAGCACATGAAGGCCAACCACGGCGGCCCCCACGACATCTGCCACTTCGCCCACAAGCCTTATATCTGGATGCCCCCGAACGTGAAGATGGACGACGGCCGGCCCGTCGTTCTCATGTGCCCGCCCGAGAGCCACGGCTGGATCAGGAAGTACGCCTTTGGCCTCGTTCGCGACGGAGACACCTTCCGCTTCGTCCGCGTCCGCGGCACCCGCGCCACCCCCTTCCGCTGGTGACGGAAAGCCGAGCGACTTTCTTACTCCCCCTGGCCTTCCTTGTACAGGTGCCCCGGCCGCTTCTCGCCGCGGAGCTCGTTCTCCATCCAGGCCACGCCGTAGGGCGACTCGATGATCTCGATCAGCTCGTGCTCGTCGCCCATCCGCGTCCAGACCACGTCGCCCACGCTGACCGTGTACTCCTTGCCCTCGCTCCGCACCCGCGCCTTGCCGCTCAGCACCACCCACGCCTCGTCGCAGTCGTGGTAGTGCCGGTCCGAGGGGTACTCGTCGGGCCGGAAGAAGTACACGCCGAACTGCCGGAACGGGAAGTCCGGGTGCTCGTGAACGTTCTCCATGTTGATGACCGGCATGTTGCGCCTCCTAGTATTTCACCGTGACAACTCTTCCACTCTCAGCCGACTCGTAGGCCGCCTCGATCACGGCGACCGTGTTCCGCGCGCTCGCCGCGTCGGTCAGCGGCGTCGCGCCCGTCTCGATGCAATCAATGAAGTGGGCGAACTGCGCCGCAAACGCTTCCTCCGGCAGATCGCCCGCCTCCTCGGCGGGGTCGAGCGCATGCAGCTCGCGGTCGCCGAAGCGCGTCTCGCTCGCCATCGTCACCGCTTCCCCGTCCGTCACCACGACCTCGCCCGTGGTGCCAAGGACCCGGAGATGCTCGCAAAAGCTTTCGACCGTCCTGGTCCAGGAGAAGTGCAGCACCCCGATCACGCCCGGCGAGACGCCGGGGGCGCCCGGCGAGACGCCGGGGGCGCCCGGCGACACGCCGGGGGCGCCCGACCGGAACCGCAGGGACACCGCGGCCGTGTCCTCGACCTCCGCGTCGCGCATCACCCCGCGCGTCGTGAACGCGGCCACCTCCGCGACCTCGCCGAAGAACCAGCGCAACAGGTCCAGGTGGTGCGTCCCGAACCCCATGAGCGGCCCGCCGCCGCCCTGCGCCTTCTTCTGCACCCACGGGATGCCCGGCATGATCTCGCGCGGCCCGTACCAGATCGCCTCGAACGAGAATGGCTCGCCGATCTGCCCCGCCGCGATCGCGCGCTGCATCGTGACCGCCGCGCGGTTGAACCGTTTCACGTGCCCCACCATCAGAATCCTCTCGTGCGTGCGCGCGGCCTCGATCATCGCCTCGGCCTCGGCGACCGTGTTGGCGATCGGCTTCTCGACCAGCACGTGTTTGCCCGCCTCCATCGCCGCGATCGCCGCCGGCGCGTGAAGATGATGCGGCAGGCATAGGTCAACGGCCTCGATCTCCGCGTTCCGCCAAATGGGCCCCCACGTGCCATGCACCTCGTCGGCCCCGTACTTCTCCGCCGCCGCCTGCGCCCTTTTCGCGTCCATGTCGGCGACCGCGATCAGTCTGACCCTCGGCTCCTGCGCAATCGCCTGCAAGTGAATGCCCGCGATCCCGCCGCAGCCGATGAGCGCGACCCCGCGCCTTCCTTCCGCCTTCCGCGTCTTCTCCTCAACCATCACGCCTCCCTCGATCCGAATTCCTTGTAGGCCCGAAAAAGCTCCTCCACGTTCGCCACCGGCGTGTCCGCCTGGACGTTGTGCGCCGTGCAAAGGATGTAGCCCCCGCCCGGCGCGAGTGCCTCGACGCGATCCTGCACCTCGTCGCGCACATCGGCCGGCGTCCCGAACGGCAAGGTGCGCTGGATCGAAATGCCCCCGTGGAACGCCAGCCGGTCGCCGAACTTGGCCTTCAGCTCCCGCGGCTCCATGCCCGCGGCCTCCGGCTGAAGCGACTGCAACACGTCCAGCCCGCGCTCGATCATCAACGGGATCAGCGCCCGGACACTGCCGCACGTGTGGTGCATTACGTGCACGCCGTAGCTCTTGGCAAGCGCCACGTACTCGCCAAAGCCGTCGCCGAGAAACTCCACCCACATCTGCGGCGACACCAGCGGCCCGTTCTGCGAGCCGAAATCGTCGCCCATCAGCACCATGTCCAACTTGCCGTGTGCCGCCTCGAAGATTCTTTGGGCATATACGCAATAAAACCCGCGAATATTCGAAAAGATCGCCTGCGCGATCTCCGGATTTACCCGCATACCCACTAATATCTGCTCGATGCCCCGCAGGTACATGCCCGGCTTGAGCTGCGCGATCCGGTTCAGCCGGTCGCCCATGAACACGGCAACCCTGCCCCGTTCGCGGATCGCGTCGCATTGCGCTTCTATATTGCTATAATCGAACCAGTCGGCCGACGGCCAATGCGCGTAGTCGTTAATCGCCTCCACCGTCGCGGCCGACGCCAGCGGCGATACCGCCAATTCCTTGTAGGACTCTACGCTGTCGCCCGTGCCGACGGTAACCGCTTTGCGCCGCACCCCCCAGACGTCTTCTTGCGACCCATCCGGAAACGTGCGCAGCGGCGGCCCGATATATTTTGGCCCCTCGATGTACCGAAGATCCACATCGTGATAATCAAGAAACGCTGCTGCTGATATATTGAGCGCCGACTCGAGCTTCCGCCGAAATCCGCCGGACATCCAGAAGTCAATCGGCACCCGGTCGGGCTCCTCGAAGCTCAACGCCCTGAATGTCCGTTCGCGCGAGTCCATGCACCCTGCCTCAGCCCGACAATGCTTCGAGCAGCGCCCGCCGCGCCGCGCGAAACGTTCTCACGTCCTTGGTGTACGCGTTGAAGCCCGTGATTGCCCGGCGAATAATCGCGCCCGCCCGCCGCGCGTTACGCCGCCGGAGTATTCTGAGCAATTCCAGGTCCTCGAAGCCCTCGCGCTGGGCCTCCAGCCGGAGACTCGACCACGGCCTACCTTTGCCCGGATACACGATGTGCGTATCGCCCGCAGGCAACATTGTGCCGCCCGGGATCCGGACGACGCTCTGCTCGAACGGATCCTGGTCGGGCCGGTACCAATTCAGGCCCCAGTGCAGAAAGCCGTCCAGGTCGTACAATGCCGCGCCCCAGCCGAAGAGCGCCGGGCGCAGCAGCTCCATGTCGAGCAGCCGGTTCAGCCACGGGCCGCCCGGAATGCAGCACGTGTAGAACCACACGCGGTCGCCCAGCGCCCGCTGCGCCTCGAAGCGCGTGCGGTGCTTCTGGTACTCCTGCGCCTGCGGGCACCAGATGTCCACCGACCCCACGAGCCCCGGGTCCATCGTGGCGTCCAAAATCGGAATCCCCGGCATGTACTTGCGCACCATGCCGACGAGGATCCGGTAGTCGGCCGCGTCCGTTGCGATCGGCTCGTCGGCCACATGCTGGATCCACCGGTCGCGCCACCCGTTGCGCTCGATCTCGTCCATCAACTGGCGCCCGATGCCCGCAAGCGTCGCGTTGCCTTTTCGCGACGTGGCCAGCTCATTCGTCAGAGTGAGATCGTGCGTCGGCGACTTCCAGTTGCCCCCGGTCCGCCCGGCGACGTGGCCCCCCTCAATATAATGCATCCCCGCATTCGTGAAGACCCTGACGATCCGGCGCAGCCGCTGCCGGTCCAGGACGGGCTTCCTTCCTTCAAGCCTGAATATGTCCTTGAGCGGACACCAGAACGTGTTCTGCCGGGCGTGGGCCATGAGCGCCGCGTACCGGCCGATCATCCGCCAGTGCGCCTCGCTCCACGGCTTCAGCCCGTGCCGCCGCGCCATCCCCTCGAGCATAAACCAGTTCGTGTAGGGGAAACTGTCGCGCCCGACCGGTGGGATCACCGGCTCGTGCACGTTGACATTCAACAACAATGCCTCCCGCTCGCTACCCGATTTTATCTCCAAAACGTAATTGCGTTCGCCCGTCCGCGCATTCGCCGCGATCGGCAGATGAAAGCGAAGCGCCATCGTCGCGGCACAGACCTTAATCGGTAATTGGACCGGCGCCATCGCGTCATATACGCGAAACGGCGCGCGCCGGGCGACGAACCGGTTCCGCTGCCCCTTTTTCTCAATAAAACCGCCCGGCCCCGTGTTGGCCTCCACCGGCACGTCCACGAGTCGAAACCATTTGACCCCGCTGACGGCACGGCGCTTCCGACGCAGCGCGGCCTGCACCGACCCGCCCACGTCCAGGCCGTTGAGCAGCACGTGCGCGCTCACCGTCCCGCCGCGCGCCACATCCACGCGCAGCCGCCGACACGGCCGCTGCCCCACCTTCGAATCGGCATACAGAAACTCCAGGCCGTCTCTCAGTTCACTTCGCATCTCGATTCCTCCCTCATGTTGCCTGCCATCCCGAGTCACGGGCGCACGGCGAACAGACGCTTCGCCGCGCCCAGGCCGCAGTCCTGGTACTTGTCATACGCCTTCGCCGCGCGCAGCCGGATCTCCTGGGCCGATTCCCCCGCAATCCAGCCGTCAATCGCGCTCTTGAGCGTGTACGCCTCCGGCGCCATCAAACCCGTCGTCAACAACAGCGCATTCGCCCCTGCGTCATTCAACGGCTTGGAGAAGTACGGCTTGCTCTTGCAGCCAAGGACAATCGCGTCCCGGCGCACCTTGTCTTTCGCCTTCGGATACGTCTCGAGCGCAAAGTCCATCAGGCCGTTATGCCCGACGTAAGCCACCAGGCGCGCACCGCCGCCCGTTCCCAATACGCGCTTTCCTGAATTATGCTCGACTGAGACAGTGTCTTTGTTGCCGCCCGCCGCGGCCGTAAGAAAATCAACGACCGTCTGCTTGATCTCCCGGCCGTCGTACGCATCGGCCACGAGATACACGTCCGCCGTTTTATGCTTGAATACACACCGCTCCAGCACCGCGGCTTTCGGAGCCTTCACCGTCGAGATCAACTCCCAGTCGTCGCTCTTGCTGAAATACGTCTTGAGTCCGTACATCGCACCCCAGTACAGGTTGCTGTGCGGATCCTGACCGTTCCCCAGTGCCGCCGGCACCGGCACAATCCCCTGGTGCTTGTTGTCGCACAGCGCCACGAACACATGTATCGTCCGCACCAAGCTTTGCTGGGCCAGCTTTTTGACCGCCCTGTCGAGGTACTTGGCCGCCAGCTCCGCCTTGCCCAGCAGCCCGTAGCAGCACGCCAGGTTGTAGATCGAGGCCGAATCCCCGATGTCATGTCTCAGAAAGGCAAGGTAGTACTGCGCCGCCGCCTCGTAGTCCTTCGCCTGGTACGCCTCGAACGCTTTCTTGCCCAGAGCGTCGAGATCCACGTCGAGGAAATCGCCGATCCCCTCGTCGAACGGATCAATCGTCTCGGGACGCGACCAGTCCACCCCCGCGTCCGGGTCTTGTCCGAAAGCGGGCCCGGCCGCCACGCAGCCGAAGAAACAGAACACCTGGATCCATACACCGACAGCACGCATCGTTTCTTCTCCTTGTGCTCCGCACCTCTTCTACGCGAAGTCTCCGCCCCGATCAAGCAAGCCGCGCGTGCTCCACCAATCTGCTTGTGCCCGCTCGCCCGCCGGTATACTTTGGAGCGTGCTCGTTCCGGGGCCTCGCCCCAAAGGAGGCTGTCCATGCCGAAGCCCCTCTGCATCCTTCCCGCGATCGCCGTTGCCGTTCTGATCGCACCGAGCACGCTCGCCGACGGCAAGGCGTTCTTAGTCGGCAGAGATCGGGCCTTCCTTGGCCCACTGCATCAACACGAGCAGCGCGCGTTCCTCTCCCTTCACGGGGGCACGGAGCACATGCTCATTGCCATCAGCGTCGCCTTCGAAGAGGACGACGTCCAGGGCTTCTGGCTCTTCCCCGTGCCCGGCACGCCTGAGGCGGTCAGCGTTGGCATATCGGACCGCTTCCCCGTGACACACGGAACTGACCGGGTGGCGAGGACGCGCGCACCGTATGCCGAGACTGCCTCGACCGAGATCAGCGTGGTCGTGAAACCGCTGCTGGGCCTCTTCTGTCTCGCAATGCGCCAGGCCGGGCTGGACCGCGACCTGGCTGTCCACGCAGCCGTCGAGAAGTATGGGCTCCGCGCAGAGACCGTTACCGCAGGGTCCGTTGACGCGCTCCGGAGCTACGTGCGCGAAGGCGGACTGGACATCCCCGATGACGAGCTCGTTCCGTTCGAACCATACCTTAACAGCGACTACGTGCTCATCGCGGCGCGCATCTCCTCCGTCGAAGAGCTCCGGGAGGCCTTCCCGGAGGAAGATCGCTGGAAGGGC
>CAZJXV010000054.1:0-18649 GCA_964550015.1 uncultured Verrucomicrobiota bacterium | reverse complement strand
CCCGCTCGCCTACCTTCCGCGAATTGCCGTGTACGCCTCGAGGGCGCGCGCCCGCAGGCCGTTGTGCTCGACGTTGAGGAACCACTGCGGGGTGGCGCGGAAGATCACGGGCTTCTTGCAGCGCCAGCAGTGGGGGTAGGAGTGCGTGTAGTCGCTGGTAGCGAGGAGCCGGCCGCGGGCCTGGAGGTGCTCGATGATAGGTGTGTTTGCCTCCCAGACGGACCGGCCGCCGAAGAGCGGCAGGTCGGCGACGAAGCGGCCCTGTTCGTCCACGGGCGAGAGGACGTCGAGCCCGTTGCGCCGGCCCATGATGAAGTCTTCGTGGCCATGGCCCGGGGCGGTATGGATGATGCCGGAGCCGACGTCGAGGGTGACATACTCGCTGCCGAGGATGACGATGGAGTCGCGCTCGTAGAGCGGGTGCCGGGCGGCGAGGCCGGCCATCCGGGCGCCCTTGACGCGGGCGATGATGTGGGGGCTCGGCCAGCCGAATTCGGTCTGGAGCTTGGCGAGGGTGCCCTCGGCGAGGATGAGGGTGTCGCCGTTGGTTGTGACGGCGACGTAGTCGAGGTGCTCGCCGACGGCGAGCGCGAGGTTGGCGGGCAGCGTCCAGGGGGTCGTGGTCCAGATGAGGACGTCGGCCTCGTCCAGGCCGAAGAGCTTGGCGAGCCCGGGGCTCGCTTGGAACTTGACGTAGATCGACGGCGAGGTTTTTTCAGCGTACTCGACCTCGGCCTCGGCCAGGGCGGTCTCACACGAGGTGCACCAGTGGGTGGGCTTGAGGCCGTGGTAGACGTAGCCGTCGAGGTAGAGGCGGCCGAAGCACTCGATCTCGCGCGCCTCGAGCGCGGGGTCCATTGTTACATAGGGGTTTTCCCAGGCGCCGAGGACGCCGAGTCGCTTGAACTCCTCGGACTGGACAGCGATCCACTTGGCGGCGAACTCGCGCGCAAGGCGATGGAACTCGACGCGGTCCACGTCGTGCTTCGACTTGCCCATCGTCTTGAACAGGGTGTGCTCGATGGGCAGGCCGTGGCAGTCGTAGCCGGGCACGTAGGGGCAGCGGCAGCCGCGCATGGACTTGTACTTGACGACGAAGTCCTTGAGCACCTTGTTGAGGGTGGTGCCCATGTGGATGTGGCCGTTGGCGTAGGGGGGGCCGTCGTGGAGCAGGAACCACTCGCCGTCGCGATTCTGCTGCTGGATGCGCTCGTAGAGGCCCATGGCCTCCCAGCGGGCGAGGATCTCGGGTTCGCGCCGGGGCAGGCCGGCGCGCATGGGGAAGTCGGTGCGCGGCGTGTTGACCGTGTCCTTGTAGGAGGTTTTTTTCTCTGATGTGTCCATCTGAGTGCCTTTGAATGACTCCCCCGGCCATTGCCGGCGTCGCCCGGCTCAGGCTGCCGCCGTGGCCGGGCGGGAAGCGATGATACATACGCCCGCGGGGTCGTGGTGTCAAGCGCAATGTCGGCGGGGAGGCGGGTCGTCCCTGTATCATGAGACCGTTCTCCCCCTGTCAGAACGCCGATGGGGGGTGGCGCGGTCCGGCTACCGGCGCGTGTTGGTCAGGCGGCTGATGATCGAGGCGAGGCGCTCGCCGATGGGGGTAGCGGTGAAGTGCCGGCTTACGTGGCGGTGGGCGGCGTGGCCGAGGCCGAGACGGAGGAGGGGCTGGCGTGCGAGCCCGCGGATGGCGGCCGCGAGCGCGGCGGGGTCTGCCGGGGGGACGAGGAGCAGGTGGCGGCCGTGGTCGAAGAACTCGCGCGCGGCGGGGGAATCGCGGGTGATGACGGGCAGGCCGCTGAGCATGGCCTGGTATACCTTGTGGGGGACGACGCGTGAGGCCTTGGGCGTGGCGGCAAAGATGCCGAGGGCGACGTCGCAGCGCCGGGCGAAGGCGGCCAGATCGGGCGGCGGCATAGGCGGCACGAGGCGCAGGTTGGGGAGCGCGAGGCGCTGCGCGATGCGGGCGATCTCGTCGAAGGTCTGGCCGCGGCCGACGAGCTCGAAGCGGACGGGCTCGTCGCGCAGCAGGGCGGCGGCCTCGATGATTGTGCGGACGCCGTGCAGCGGGATGTAGGTGCCCCAGAAGCCGACGAGGCACTCGCCGGGCCGGGGGCGCCGGTCCTCGGGCGGGTGGAACAGCCGGTCGTCGGCGCCGACGGGCACGACCTCGAACCGGGCGCCGGGCAGGGAGAAGGCCGTGCGGTAGAAGGCGGCGTGCGCGGCGGTGTCGGCGAGCACGACGTGGGCGGCCCGCATGCCGGCGCGCTCGACGAGGCGCAGGGCGAGGGCGCGGGGCGAGCGCGGGCGCTCGGTGGCTCGGTCGTGGACGGCGGCGTCGTGTTTGGAGAAGAAGATGTCGAAGATCACGGGGGTGCGCCCGCCCAGGAGGCGGGCGAGGCCGACCACTTCGGGGTTGAGCTCGGCGACGATGAAGGCGTCGAACCGCTTCGACGGGAGTCGGGCAAAGGCCGCGAGCAGGGCGGCGGGCCTCAGCAGGATGGGCACGGTCGGCGCGATGCGGCACTCGAGGACCTCGACGCCGGCGCGGCGCAGGCCGTCGCGCAGGATGGCGTTGCGCGGGTAGGCGGGGTCGTAGGCGCCGAAGTAGCAGACGCGGCGCGGGCGGCTCATGGTGCGGCCTTCCCGGGAATCGGCGTGGGCGGGCGGCCGTGCCCGGGGGCGGGGTGCTGTGCTATATTGACGGGGAAGAGAGGGACGGGAGCGCGGATGCAGGTTGGTTTTCTCTGCGACGACGTGACGCGACGCACGGGCACGGGCACCTACGCGGTTGAGCTTGTGCCGAGGCTACAGGCGCTCGGCGTCGGCTGCAAGGTGTTTTGCTCGGCCACGCGCGCCGGGCGGCACGAGCCGGGCGCGCCGGCGCCGAGGGCGGTGCTGACGTCGTGGTCGAACGGCTACCGCAAGCCGCTGCGGGCGCGCCGCGACGCGCGGGCCGTCGGGCGCGAGATCGCCGAGGCCGACGTCGTGCACGCGCTCGTCGAGCCGTACGCGCCGCTGGCCGAGCGGCTCCGGACGCGGCGGCGGCGCACGGTCATCACGGCGCACGGCACGTACGCCGTGGCGCCGTTCCACCACTGGTATCAGCGCCGGCTCTACGGGCCGGCGTTTCGGAACGCGGCGCGCGTGGTCGGCGTGAGCCGCTACACGGCGGGGGCCGTCGAGCGGGTGGTGGGGGCCGACACGAGCGTGATCTACTCCGGGGTGTCGGTCGGTCGGTTCCAGGTTGACGACGCGGCGCGGGCGGCCGAGCCGCTCGTGGTGTGCGTGGGCGCGATCAAGCCGCGCAAGGGCCAGATCGTGCTCGTGCGCGCGTTCGCCGAGGTGCATGCCACAGTGCCGGGTGCGCGGTTGGCGCTCGTGGGCGCGGTGCACAACGCGGGCTATGCCGAGCGGCTGCGGGCGGTTGTCTCCGAGTCGGGTCTCGGGGAGGCGGTCTCGTTCGAGGGCGAGGTGTCTGACGAGGCGCTTGCGCGGTGGTACGCGCGGGCGTGGGTGTTTGCGCTTACGCCGGTCAATGTGGAGTGGCACTTCGAGGGCTTCGGCCTCGTCTACATCGAGGCGGGTGCGTGCGGCGTGCCGTCGGTCGCGACGAGCGGCAACGGCGGGGAAGAGGCCGTGCTCGACGGGGAGACGGGCTTGGTGGTGCCGCAGCATGACGTGGGGGCGACGGCCGAAGCGGTGACCCGGCTTTTGTCCGATGACGCCTTGCGCGGGCGGATGGGGGCGGCGGCGCGGCGGCGGGCCGAGGCGCTGACGTGGGATAGGACGGCCGAGCAGTACGCGGCGCTCTACGACGAGGTGGTGCGCGGATGAGCGATCGTTTTCGACAGCTCGTGACGGGCCGGTTCGCGCGGGACACGGCGGCGACGCAGGCCGGGCTGGTCGTCTCGGCGTTGTGCGCTTTTGCGACGTCCATCATCCTGTGGCGCGGGCTCGGCCAGGCGGAATACGGCCGGTATGCGCTCGTGTTTGCGCTCTACGGGCTGGTGAACATCCTGGGTGACGTGGGCCTGGGGACGGCCTCGATCAGCCGGGTGGCCGAGGCGCGCGGGGCGCAGGACGCCGCCGCGTTCGTCGGCCAAACGGCCTACCTGCTCAAGATGACGGTCGTGATCGGCGCGGCCGTGACGGCGGTGGGCGTCGTGCTTGCGCCGGCGCTGGCCCGGCTCGTGTACGGCAAGCCGGACATCGGGCTGTACGCGCGGCTGCTGTTCGTGAGCAGCGTCGTGGGCATGGGCCGCGGTTTCACGGCGACGCTGCTTGCGGGGATGCGCCGAATGAGGCTGCTGGCCGGGTTCAACGTCGCGTTCGCTGCGGCGCGGCTCGCGGCCGTCGGCGGGGCCGTCGCGGCAGGGCTTGGGCTGTGGGGCGTGGTGGGTGCGCACGTGGCGGCGACGCTGGTCATCTCGGTGCTCGGCGTGGGCATTTATCGGCGGAGCCTGGGCCGGGCCGAGGGGCTGCCGGGTCTCGGGGCGCTTGTACGCGCGGCAGTACGGGCGCCCTGGCGGCGCACGTTCAAGCTGGGGGCGCTGGTGACACTGGACCGCCAGCTCGTCAAGCTCGTCGAGGTGGTGCCGGTGCTGGTGCTGGGCCGGCTTTCGGCGTCGGCTGAGCCGGCGGGCTACTTCAACCTGGCGCGGAACGTCATGCGCAACCTCGGGCTGGTGTTCAGCGGGCTGGCGAAGAACCTGCTGCCGTTTTTTTCCGAGCTCAAGGGCAAGCGGCAGCTCGGACGGCTGTGGCGCGACTACCGGCGCGCGGTGATCGCCGGCGGCGTGGCGGCGCTCGTTGTGGCGGCCGTGTGCGTGCCGGTGCTGCCGGCGGTGCTGGCGTTTTTCTACGGCGAGGGCCGGGCGGCGCTGGCCGCGGTGGCGTATGTGCTGCTGGCGAAGTTTGCGGTGGACGGTTTCGGCATCGGCCTCGGCGCGTTCGTGGTGGTGGCGGACAAGGTGTGGTGGTCGGCGCGGGTGAAGCTCGTCTCGCTGCCGATCGGCCTTGGCGTGCTCATCGGCGCGGCGCTGGCCGGCCGGGCCTGCTGGGAAGATCCGCTCGTGGGCGCGGCGATGGGCGCGGCGGCGGGGTACGCGGCGTGGTGGATCGGGATGACGCTCGTGCAGCTCGTGGTGTCGTTCCGCGTGCTGCGTGCGCTTGCAACGCAGCCGGGTGCGGTGGACGCAGACGCGCTCGGCGTGGGCGACGCGCAGGCCGGAGTGGACTCGTGAAGATTCTCGTCGTGACCGACCGGTTCGCGCCGTTTCATGCCGGGGGCGCGGCGCGCGTGGCGGTGGCGCTGGCGCACGAGTACCGCCGGGCGGGGCACGAGGTTGTGGTGGCTCATGCCTCTGGAGCACCGGCCGGGAGCGCGTCGGTTCTTGAGCAGAAGATCGAAGGATTTCGCACCCGCTACGTCGCGGCGCCGATGGGCCCGCGGCGGCGCGGGCGGTTGAGCGTGCGCAACCCGCGCGCGCTGGAGCACCTGCGGCGGATCGTCTGGGACGAGCAACCGGACGTGGCGCACGCGCACAACGTGCACGAGGCGTTTTCGTTCGCTGCGCTCGAGGTGCTGGCGGGGGCGCAGGCGCCGACGGTGCTCACGCTCCACGACTGCATGACGTTTCACCAGGGCAAGTTCGTCGAGGTCGCGCGGCGGCCGGGGTGGGAGACGGACGACCGGACGCTGCGCGTGACGGCCCTCGACCTGCTGCGGCGTTATCGCTTCCGGTACGTGCCGGGGCGGCGGCGGCGCATCCGCGCGATCATCGAACGGAGCGGCGCGCGGGTCGTCGCGGCGAGCGGGCTGCTTCGGCGGGCGCTCGCTGCGAACGGCGTTCCGTGCCACGGGGTGATTCATAACGGGGTGGCCGTCGAGGAGTTTCAGGCGTCGCCGGAGGCCGTTGAGCGGTTGCGCGCGCGGCTGGGCCTTGACGGGCGGCGGGTTGTGGCGACGTTCGGCCGGCTGACGCGCGAGAAGGGCCAGGTGCAGATCCTCGATGCGATGCGGTGGGTGCGGCGAGAGGTGGCGGAGGCCGTGCTGCTCACGGTGGGCACGCCGCCGGGCGTGCTGGCGGAAGGGCCACCGCTCGTCGTCGGGACGGAGCCACTGAACGGCGAAGCGCTTGCGGCGGCGTATGGGCTGGCCGATGTGGTGGCGGTGCCGTCGGTGTGCCTCGACGTGTTCCCGACCGTGGCGCTCGAGGCAATGGCGGCGGGGCGGGCGGTTGTCGTGTCGCGTTTTGCGGGGACGAGCGAGGTGGTCGAGGAGGGCAAGACGGGCCTCATTGTGGACCCGCGCGACGTCGGGGCGCTGGCGGAGGCCGTGCTCAGTTTGCTGCGGGACCAGACCGGGGCGAAGCGGATGGGGACGGCCGCGCAAGGGCTCGTCGAGACGCGGTTCACGGTCGAGCGGTGCGCGGAGCAGTACCTGGAGCTCCTCGACGAGGTCGCGCGGTCACGCGGGCGGTAGCCGCAGGAACGCGAGGACGCGCTCGGCGCGGGCGTGCCAGGTGTGGGCGGACGCGCGGTTGGCGGCGGCCGCCGCGAGGCGCGAGCGCAGTGCGGCGTCGGAGCGCAGACGCGTCATGGCGGCGGCGAGGGCGTCGGCGTTGCCAAGGGGGACGAAGAGGGCGCAGGACTCGTCGAGCACCTCGCGGAGATTCGGCAGGTCGGGGGCGATGATGGGGAGCCCGGCGGCGAGGTACTCGAAGAGCTTGAGCGGCGACATGGCGCGGGCGTAGGCGGGATCCTCGGGGAACGACACGACGGCGCCGTCGCACGCGGCGAGCAGCGCGGGCACGTCGTCATGGGGGACGCGGCCGAGGCAGCGAACGTCGGCGCCCGCACGTGCACCTTCTCCTTGTTCGATTCCGGCGAGCAGGAGGGCCGCGTTGGGGAGCGCGGCGCGGCGAAAGGCCTCGGCGATCAAGCGGACACCCTTGGCGGCGCCGAGGGTGGCGGCGCTGCCGAGGTAGCAGATGGCGAATGTTTCGTCGGCGAGGCCCAGCCGGCGGCGCATGTCTGCACGATCAGGAAGCTCTGAAAACAGGGCGGGATCGTAGCCGTCGTGGGCGACGCCGATCTCGTCGGGCTTGATGCGGAGCAAGCGGGCGAGTCGTCGGTGCAGTGCGTCGGAGATGGCGACGAAGCGGCAGCCGAACAGGCGGCACAGGTGCAGGAGGGCCCGGCGCATGGCGCCGGCGGGCGGCACGTGGAGCTCGAGGACGGCGCGGGAGCCGAACGCGAACGCGAAGGCGACGGCGACGAAGGGGCTGCGCGTATAGTACACGTCGAACGGGCGCCGAACGAGGGCTCGCGCAAGGGCGAGTTGCGCGAATGCCGAGCTCTGGACGTCGAAGAGAATGCGCATAAGCCATGCCGGGGCCCAGCGGCCCAGCGGCAGGAAGTTGGGCGCGAGGATCCGGACGAGGCGCGCGCCGGGCGGCGTGTTCGGGGGAGGTCGCCGCGCGCCGAGGCGCGGGACAACGAGTTCGACCTCGTCGAGGCGGCGGGCCAGCGCGGCGCAGGTTGCGGCGATCTGGATGCTGTGGGCGCGCTCGCCCGGGATGTGCGCGACGGCGAGGTAGCTCAGGCGGCGCACCGTTCTTGCACGCTTCGTCATCGCCGGCCTTTCTCGTCGAGGGTGGCGCGGATGTCTTCGACGATGCGGTCCATCATCCGCTCGAGGCTGTGGTCGCGGACGATGGTTTGGCGCAGTTCGGCGCCGATCTGCGCGCGCTCTCCCGCGGGGAGGGCGGCGAGGCGTTCGATGGCGCCGGCGAGCGCTTCCGGCGAGGCGTCCGTTTTCACCATGAGTTCCGCGTGCTTACCGAGGACGGGCCGGAACGCGTCGTTCGTGGTCAGGACGAGGCAGCCGCACGCCATGGCCTCGAGCGTTGCCTTGTCCAGCGAATGGCGCGTGGTCATGTTGGCGACGAGGTCGGCGGCCCGGTAGGCACGCGCGACGTCGCGGTGGGCGACGGGCGGCTCAATGCGGACCAGGTCGCCAAGGTTGCTGCCGTCTATGAGTGATTGGAGCGTCCGGGAATACGGCTCGATGGCGGGGCCGATGATGCGGCAAAGGAACGCCGCACCGAGCTCACGCTCTCGATACTGCGCAAGGGCCTCGACAAGGCGGTCGAGGCGCTTCGACGGCGTGATGCGGCCGACGGAGCAGATCGTAAACGCTTCGCCGCGCGGCGATGTGTCGGGCGGCGTGAAGCGGCCGGTGTCGATGCCGTGGCCGACGACGCGGAGCCGCGGGCCGGGGAGCGGATAGCTTGCCTCCGAGCACGAGAAGACGCGGTCGCTCCGGCGGTCGGCGGCGCGCAGCATGCGCGTGATGCTGCTGTGGGCGTACCAGAGGAAGGTCGGGGCGAGTTTCGTGGGGAACGTCGCCGCGACGGCGTAGCTGGGGCACATGTGCGCGAGGACGAAGTCGAGCGCGGCGTCGTGCCGGAGGCGGCGCAGCAGCGTGCGCACACGGCGATAGCGGGCGAAGCGACCCGGCGGGAGGATGGTGACACGGACGTTTGCGGCAAGAGCGGCCTCGCCTCGGGAGAGGCAGACGGCGTCGAGGTGCTCGACGCGGGCGGCGAGCGCGTTGACCCAGCCGACGGCGAAGGCGAGGACGGGGTCGGCCTCGTCGAGAACCTGGGTGATGATGACGCCGCGCAAGCCGTGCACGTCAGCCTCCCGGGGCGCTGGGCCCGCGTGCCGTTTCGTGGTGCTCGAGTGCCGCCTCCCACAGAGTGCGCGTCCCGGCCAGGAGCGCTTTCTGGTCGAAGGCGGCAGAGACGTGGTCGCGGCCGCGCTGGCCAAACGTTCGGCGCTCGGTGTGCTCGAGCAGGTAGATGAGACGCTCGGCGACGGCGAGGGCGTCGCCGATCGGTACGATGAAACCGCTCTCGCCGTCGAGGACGGCGTCGTGCGCGCCGGCGAAGTCGGTGGCGACGATAGGCCGGCCCGCGGCGGCGGCCTCGACGAGCACCATGCAGGTGCCCTCGTAGATCGAGGTGGCGGCGAAGACGTCGCAGCCGCCGTAGTACGCGGGGAGCTCGTCATGGTCTATGCGTCCCGTGAACTCGACGTGGCGCGCGACGCGGAGGCGGCGGGCGAGGCGCTGGAGCCGGGCACGCTCGGCGCCGTCGCCCACGACGAGAAGCAGCACCTCGGGGATGCGCTCGGCGACGATGGCGAGGGCCCTGAGCAGGGTGGGCATATCCTTCTGGCGCTCGAGGCGGCCGACGGAGAGCACGATGGGCCGGCGTGTGCCGGCCGAGTAGCGGCGCCGGACGAGGCGGCCGTCGGCGGCGAGAAAGGGCTCCATCTCGACGAGGAAGGGGACGTGGTGGACCTGCTCGGGCGCGAGGCCGAGGCGCGGGGCGAGGCGGTCGAGCTTCGCCTTTTCGACCGTGGTCGAGACGCGGACGGTGTCGGCGCGGGCCAGGACGCGTTTGGCGACGGCGTTGAGCACGCGGTTGCGGAGGCGCTCGCGCGTGAAGTAGGGGTTGTCGAGCATGTCGGCCATGACGTGCACGACGAGGGCGACGTGGTGGGCGCGCTTGAGGCGCACGCCGAGCAGGCCGATGGCGAACGGGTCGCGCACGGAGACGAGGTTGATGCGCCCCTCGGCGATGAGGCGCGACGCGATGCGAAACCCGTCGTGCAGGAAGCGGCGGCGCGAGGCCGAGTTCGAGGGAACGACCGTGCAGGTGGGCCAGAGCTTGCGCTCGCGGTGCCGCGCCGGACCGAGGGTGCGCGTGAGGATGACGTATTCCTCGACGAGGTCGGCCATGGCGGCCTGGCGGCGTTGCTCGTAGTTGGGCAGGCCGCCCTCGCGCGCCTCGAGGAGCGCCTCGCCGGTGGTGATGGACAGCACGCGCGGTTCGCTCACGGTCGGTGCCTCGCGAGGTCGTTGAGGAGTGCCACGGTCCGGTCCAAGGTCGCGGACCACGGGTAGCGCTGTGCGGTGGCCGTGCCGCCCTCGGTGAGGCGTTGTGCCGTCGGGGCGTCGTCGAGGATGCGGCCGACGGCCTCGATGAGCTGCGGCGAGTTGTCCTTCTGGAAGAGGAGGCCGTTCTCGCCGTGGCGCACAAGCTCGGGCGTGCCGCACTCGGCGGCGGCGGCCACGGGCGTGCCGACGGCCATCGCCTCGAGCACGACGTGCGGGTGGCCCTCGTAGCCGGAGTTGAGGACCAGGCAGGCGGCGAGGCGCAGCAGGCCGGCCATGGCGGCGCGGTCCACGGGCGGCAGGAACCGCACACGCTTGACGAGGTGGAGGCGCTCGACGAGGGCGCCGAGGGCGGCGCGCTCGGGCCCATCGCCGACGATGGCGAGGGCGACGTCGTCGGGCAGTTTAGGCAGCATGCGCACGAGGGTGTCGCAGCCCTTCCAGTTCGTGAGGCGCCCGGCGTAAAGCAGGATGCGCGCCGGCAGGGCGTACGCGGCGCGCAACGCGTCGAGATCGGCGGCCTCGGCGGCGCGTGTGAAGCCCGGGTCCACGCCGTTGGGGATGACGTGGATGGGGCGGCCGACGTCCCAGCGCTCGACGACGGTGCGGAGGAACTCGCTCGGGACGATCACGGCGGTGGCGCGTCGCAGGCAGCGGGTGCGGCGGCGCTGCCAGCGGGCGATGGGGCCGTGGTGCTCGCGCTGCTGGAACGAGTTGAACTCCTGCGTGGTGAGGCCGCGGTTGCGCGCGCGTTCCCACGCGGGGTCGCCGACGATCTTGACGGCGCAGGGGCGCCTGGCGAAGGTGTTGGCGATCGTGGCGGCCTCGAGCAGGCCGTTGACGAGGAGCACGTCGGCGCGAAGGGCCGTGCGCGTGATGGCGGCGACGGCCTGGGCGCGGCGCGTGCGCGCGGCGCGCCGGATGCGGGTGACGGGGAAGGGCCACTCGTCGGGCGGGCGTGCTGCGTCGGCGTAGGTGACGACCTCGGGCACGTGGCCGCGCGCGCGCAGGCCGGTGCTGAGGGCGGAGATGAAGGTGGCGGGGCCGCCGATGTCCGGGGGGAAGATGCCCGTGATGAGCCCGACGCGCATGGCTGTTCCTCCCGCCTCAGCCGCCCGCCGCGTGGGCGAGGGCGGTGCACGCCGGGTCGGCCGCGAGGTAGTCGTCGAGGGCTTCCTGCCAGGTGCGGACAGGGGCGCCGGTCAGGCGGATGTATCTGGCCTTGGAGAGTTCGAGCTTTGCGGGCCTTGGGGCGACCCAGGGGAGCTCGCTGGAGGCAATGGCGCGGACGCGGTCGGCGCCGAGGCCGAGGCGCTCGAAGACCCGGCGCGTCATGTCGAAGCGGGTGCAGAGCCCCTCGCTGGTGAAGTGGACGAGGCCCGTGGCGCCGGCCTCGAGGAGCCGGGTGATCGCCTCGGCGATGTCGAGCGAGTAGGTGGGGCTGCCGAGTTGGTCGCCGATGACGCTGACGGTCGGCATGCGCTGGGCGCGTTTCAGCACGGTCCGGGGGAAGCTCCTGTCGTTGAAGCCGAAGATCCAGGCGACGCGCACGACGAGGTTGTGCGGGGCGACCTCGAGCACGGCGCGCTCGCCGGCGGCCTTGCTCTCGCTGTAGACGGAGACGGGCGTCGGCTCGTCGTCCTCGACGTAGGGGTCCGGCTTGGTGCCGTCGAAGACGTAGTCGGTGCTGAGGTGCACAAGCTGGGCCCCCGCGGCGGCGCAGGCTTCGGCGAGACGGCGCGGCCCTTCGGCGTTGACGCGCATCGCCTCGTCGCGGTGGGTCTCGCAGAAGTCGAGGTCGGCATGGGCCGCGCAGTTGACGACGGCGGCGGGGGCGTGCCGCTCGAGGGCGCGCCGGCAGGCGTCGGGGTCGGTGATGTCGAGCTCGGCGTGGCGGAGGCCGACGGTGGGCCGATCGCGCCAGGCGTGCACGAGGTCGCCGCCGAGCACGCCGCCGGCGCCGGTAACGAGGACCGTGTGGCTGGTTGTGTCAATGGCCATGTGGGTCCGCCGCGCGTGTGTGTGTCGTGCCGGGTGTTCAGGACGGGACGTGCCGGCGGGCGCGGTCGCGCTCGGCGACGATGCGGGAGGTCTCGAGCAGCGCGTCGCACGATTCGCCGGCGTCGGCCCACCAGCCGTCGAGGAAGTCGAAGGTCATTTCGCCGCGCTCGATGTAGGCGTTGTTGACGTCGGTGATTTCGAGCTCGCCCCGGGCGGAGGGGGTGAGGCGCTTGACGATGTCGAAGACGCGGGCGTCGTACATGTAGATGCCGATGACGGCGTAGTTGGTCTTGGGCCGGGCGGGCTTTTCCTCGATGCGCACGACGCGGTCGCCTTCGACCTCGGCGACGCCGAATTCTTCGGGGTTTTCGACCTCCTTGAGCAGGATCTTGGCGCCGGTCGGCTGGCGGTCGAACGCCTCGACGTGCGGGCGGATGCTTCTCTCGACGATGTTGTCGCCGAGCATGACGACGACGCGGTCCTCGTCGGCGAAGTGCTCGGCGAGGCCGAGGGCCTGGGCGATGCCGCCCTCGCCTTCCTGGTAGGTGTAGCGGAGTTCTTTGAGGCCGAAGGCCTTGCCGTTGCCGAGCAGGCGCAGGAAGTCGCCCGCGTTCTGGCCGCCGGTGACGAGCAGGATGTCGTCGAGCCCCGCCTCGACGAGGGTCTCGATCGGGTAGTAGATCATCGGCTTGTTGTAGACGGGCAGCAGGTGCTTGTTAGTGATCTTGGTCAGCGGGCTGAGCCGGGTGCCTAAGCCGCCGGCGAGGATAATGCCTTTCACGTCAACTCTCCTTGTGTGTGGTCTCGGGGCGACCACCGTCGTCGAGTAAGCTAGGGGCAGGGGCCTCGCCGGTGAGGCCGGCGAGGATAATGCCTTTCATGTCATCCCTCCTTGAGTGCCCAGTCGTAGGGGATGTCGTTGTCGTGGGGGTCGAGCCGGAACTCGTCGGGCCGCTTGCGGTCGTAGGGTTCGGTGACCGTGTTGACGATGATGGCTTCGCGCTCGCTGCAGCCCTTCATGCCGTGGTAAACGCCGCAGGGGATCTGCACGAGGATGGGGTTGTGCTCGCCGACGAAGAACTCGTTGATGCGGCCGTGGGTGGGGGAGTCCGGGCGGCCGTCGTAGAGCACGATCTTGGCCATGCCGGAGACGACGGTCATGTTGTCGGTCTGTTTCTTGTGGTAGTGCCACGCCTTGACGACGCCGGGGCGGACGGTGGTCATGTAGACCTGGCCGAACTGGATGAAGACGGGGTCGTCGACGCGCAGGATTTCCATCAGGCGCCCGCGCTCGTCGGGGATGACGCGGAGCTTCTTGACTTTGACGCCGTCAATCATTGGCGGGTGCCTCCTCGAGGTAGGTGTGGGGATGGGGCGGCGGGCCGTCGTGCCCGGTGGTGTCGGCCGCCTCATCGAGCGGCTTGTGCGGGTACTCTTTGCGGTGCGTGACGTAGAGGAGCAGGCCCGGGATGCCCCAGAGCCAGTAGGCGATGCGGATGACGATGGCGAGCGGCAGCCCCTGCGCGCCGCCGAAAAAGGCCATGCATGCGGCTTCGAGCGTGCCGACGTTGCCGACGGGTGAGACGGGGATGGAGGCGACGAAGTTGGCCAGCGACAGCAGGAGCAGGTACTCGGGGTAGGTGTAGCCGAGGCCGAGGGCGGTGCCGAACAGGTACGCCTCGAGCGCGGTCGTGGCGTGGACCAGCAGCGACAGGCCGAAGGCGGCGGCGAGCTCGAGCGGCCGGGTGCGGTAGAAGTAGAACGCGTCGTAGAGGCGCATGACGCGGTCGCGGTAGGGCAGCTTCGCGTGGAGGCGCACGAAGAGGGGGATTCTTTTCAGCAGCGGCTTGCTGAAGACCACTGCGGCGGCCAGGACGGCGGCGAGCAGGAAGGCAAGCGCGTAGAGCCAGTAGCGTGGGTACTCGGCGCTCTTTTGCAGGTTGATGACCGTGGCGATGAGCAGCACGCCGAGCAGGCCGGTGACGCCCACGAGGCGGTCGAGCACCACGGTGGAGACGGATTCGGCGAAGCGGCCGGCGGCCTTCGGGTGCGTGGCCACGTAGTAGGACTTGATAAGATCGCCGCCGGCGATGCCCCCGGGCATGTACTGGGCGAAGAAGTGGCCGATGAACCAGAGCTTGCTGGTCGGCCAGAACGAGAGGTGCACGCCGTGGGGTCGCAGCAGCAGGATCCATCGGATGTTGCCGAGGACGTAGACGCCGGTGAAGGCGAACAGGCCGAGCACGAGGTAGTGGGGGGAGCGCTGGAGCGCGTTCGTGATGGTATCGCTGACGTCGCCCCACTGCTTAAGGATGCGGATGAGCACGAAGGCGATGAGCCCGCCGCCGATGACGATCTTGACCGGGAGCCAGATGAGCCGCCTGCTTTTCATGCGACCGTCCCGGCGCCGAGGCGCTCACCGATGGTGTGGGCGAAGGCGGCGGCCGCGGCCGGGCCGCTGGCGGTGATGAAACGGCCGTCCATGGTGACCTCGGCGCCGGTGTAGGCGGCGCGGCCGTGTTCGAGCTCGGCGCGGTCGCCCTCGAAGCAGGTGGCGGCGCGGCCGTCGAGCAGGCCGGCGCGGGCCAGGATGATGGGAGCGCTGCAGATGGCGCAGACGAGCTTGCCGGCGTTGTGGAAGGCCCGGGCGAGGTCGTGCGCGGCGGGGTCGTCCCAGTAGCCTTTCGAGCCGGGGCCGCCGACGAAGGCGACGGCATCATAGTCGGCCTCCCGGGCGTCCGTGATCAGCACGTCCACCTCGACCCGGGCGCCGAGCTTGCCGGTGGCGGTGCCGGGCGCGCTCGAGGCGACGGTGACGGCGACACCGGCCTGCTCGAGCACCTCACGCGGGACGAGGAGCTCCTCGTCCCGGAAGCGCTCGAAGGCGATGACGGCCAGGACCCGCTTGTGTGGTGATTCGCTCACGTGCCTACCTCGCGACGCCGGCATTGTAGGACATCGCCCGGCGCTCGTTCAATGGGGATGCTCGGCGCCCGGCCGGGAGAGGCGTTCGGGCCGGGGGCGTTCAGTTGACCGGCCCATCGTAGAACGGCCACTTGAACCGCCAGCGGCACACGACGCGCCCGCGTACGTCGCGGCGGGGCACGAATCCCCAGCACCGGCCGTCGAGGCTGGCGCTGGAGTTATCGCCGAGGACGAAGTAGTGGCCCTCGGGCACGGTGAAGGGCTGGTGGAGCTTGCCGTAGCGCCAGAGGACCTCGCGTTCGGCGCCGTCGGGGTTGTCGTTGCCGAGGGCGAGCGTGGAGGTCCGGCCCTCGGGCGTGTTGAGATAGTAGCAGGAATCGGCCAGGAACGAGGGCTTCGGGACGAGGGCGTCGTTGACGTAGATGTCGCCCTGGCGGATCTCGAGCGTTTCGCCGGGGAGCCCGACGACGCGCTTGACGAAGTTGCGCGGCCCGGCGCTCGCGTCCGGGATGTGGCGCGTGGTGAAGACGATGACGTCCCAGCGCCGGGGCTCGCGCACGCGGGCGAGGCGCACGCGGGTGAAGGGGAGCCAGACGTCGTAGGCGCACTTGCTGACCATGATGCGGTCCTGGGCCTTGAGGGCGGGGGTCATCGAGCGGGTGGGCACGCTGTAGGGCTCGAGCACGCTGTGCTTGACGGCGAAGGCGACGAGGACGGCGGCGAGGATGATGAGGAGCCATTCGCGCAGCACCTCGACAGGCCGCCTTGGCAGGTGACGGTGGAGGCTGCCGGCGAGGCGCCGGGCGGCCGCACGCCGCTCGGGCGCGCCGGGCGCGCGGAGGGCATGGTCGAGGGCGTCAATGGCTTCGACGAGCTCGGCGCGGGCGGCGTCGTCGAGGCGAGCGCCGTGGGCGCGTAGACGATGCTGCGCGCGGCGGAGACAGCGGCGCGCGCTCACCAGACGGCCCAGTCCTTTGGGGCGGTGGCGGGCGGGGCGGAGTCAGCCTGGTGGCCGGGGGCTTGGCGCCCGGCGGGCTGTGGCCGGCCGGCCTGGCGGCCGGCGACGAAGTCGGCGAGGCGGCGCTGGAAGCGGGTGCTGATCTCGTGGTGGTCGGGTGCGCAGGCGGCGATCTCGGCGAAGAAGCGGTCGAGGGCCTCGTCGAGCCGGGCGCGCGCGATCTCGGGTGAGAGTGACGCCGGGCCGCTGCCGACGAAGGTGCCGCTCTTGGCCGAGGTGCGCAGCAGGCCCGCGCTGACGAGCTCGCGGTACGCCTTGGCGGCCGTGGCGGGGTTGATGCCGAGGGTGTGGCTGAGCTCGCGCACGGAGGGGATGCGGTCGCCGGGGCGGAGGGCACCGGCGCCGATGAGGCGTTTGACCTCGTTGACGATCTGCTGGTAGACGGGGGTCCGGAGCTGGGGATCGATGGTCACGTTCATGGCCGCGCCCCCGGGTGGTTGGCGGTGTGCAGGTAGCAGGCGACCTGGTGGCCGTCTCCGACGTCGGTGAGCTGCGGTTCGAGGCCGTCACACGGTTCGAACCGGTGCGGGCAGCGCGGGTGGAAGCGGCAGCCCTTGGGCGGATCGATGGGCGAGGGCACGTCGCCGGGTAGGATAATGCGTTTGACCTTGGTTTTGGGGTCGGGCACGGGGATGGCCGAGAGCAGCGCCTCGGTGTAGGGGTGCAGGGGGTTGCGGTAGAGGGCCTCGGCGGTGGCGAGCTCGACGAGCCGGCCCAGGTACATGACGGCGACGCGGTCGCTGATGTGCTCGACGACGGCGAGGTCGTGGGCGATGAACAGGTAGGCGAGCTCGAACTCGTCCTGGAGCGTCTCGAGCAGGTTGATGATCTGGGCCTGGATCGAGACGTCGAGCGCGCTGACCGGCTCGTCGCACACGATGAAGCGCGGCCGGAGGGCGAGGGCGCGGGCGATGCCGATGCGCTGGCGCTGGCCGCCGCTGAACTCGTGGGGGTAGCGGTTGAGGTGGTTGGGGTCGAGGCCGACCTTGTCGAGCAGCTCCTTGACGAGGGCGCGGCGCTTGGCGCCTCGGGCGATGCCGTGGACGCTGAGGGCCTCGCCGACGATGTTGGCCACGGTCATGCGCGGGTTGAGCGAGCCGTAGGGGTCCTGGAAGATGACCTGCATGTTGCGCCGCATGCGGCGCAGGGCTTCGCGCTTGAGCTCGAAGACGGGCTGGCCGTCGAAGCGGACCTCGCCGGCGGTGGGTTCGAGGAGCCTGAGGATGGTGCGGCCGGCGGTGGTCTTGCCGCAGCCGGACTCGCCGACCAGGCCGAGGGTCTCGCGGCTGCGGATGACGAAGGAGATGTCGTCCACGGCGCGCACGTGGCCGATGACGCGGGAGAAGAGGCCGCGCTTGACGGGGAAGTACTTCTTGAGGCCGCTCACTTCGACGAGGGCGCCGTTCTGCGGGCGTGCGTCATTCATGCCCAGGGTCTCCTTGGCCGTCGTCGGGGTAGAGGTGGCATGCGGCGATGTGGCCGCCGGGGCCGACGGGCCGGAGCTCGGGCTCTTCGCGGGAGCAGCGGTCGAAGGCGTGGGGGCAGCGGGGGTGGAACTTGCAGCCCGGGGGGAAGTCGAGCGGGTCCGGCACGACGCCGGGGATGACGGTGAGCCGCTCGGTCTTGGCGCCGAGCTTGGGCAGCGAGGCGAACAGGCCCTGGGTGTAGGGGTGCTTGGGGTTTGCGAAGAGCTCGCCCGCGTCGGCGAGCTCGGCGATCTTGCCGGCGTACATGACCGCGACGCGCTCGGTCATCTCGGCGATGACGCCGAGGTCGTGGGTGATGAGCAGGATGGCCATGTGGAACTCGGCCTGCAGCGCGCGCAGCAGGTCGAGGATCTGGGCCTGGATGGTGACGTCGAGCGCGGTGGTGGGTTCGTCGGCGATGAGCAGTTTCGGGTTGCAGGCGAGCGCCATGGCGATCATGACGCGCTGTTTCTGGCCGCCGGAGAGTTGGTGGGGGTACTCGGTGACGCGGCTCTCGGGGTTGCCGATGCCGACCTTGGCGAGCATCTGGATGGCGCGGTCGAGGGCGTCTTTCTTGCTGAGGCCCTGGTGGAGCCTGAGGACTTCGGTGATCTGGTTGCCGCAGGTGAACACGGGGTTGAGAGACGTCATGGGCTCCTGGAAGATCATCGAGATGTCGTTGCCGCGGATGCGGCGCATCTTGGGCTCGGAGAGCGCCAGCAGGTTGCGCCCCTCGAAGAGGATCTCGCCGTGCTCGATGCGTCCGGGCGGCGACGGGACGAGGCGCATGATGGAGAGCGCGGTGACGCTCTTGCCGCAGCCGGACTCGCCGACGAGGCCGAGCGTTCGCCCGGCGGGGATGGTGTAGGAGACGCCGTCGACGGCCTTGGCGACGCCGTCGTCGGAGTGGAAGTAGGTGCAGAGGCCGCGGATATCGACGAGGGTCCGGCGGTCGGTGCTGATCGGTGCCGTCTCTGCGCCCACCGGGTGTGCCTCTCAGGAGTCGGTGTTGGGTGTCTCGGGTTCGTCGTCGGGGTCCGGTTCGTCGGTGCCCGCCTCGTCGGCGGTGGGTGGCTCTGTGTCGGTGGTCTCGCCGGTTTCGGGCGCGGTTTCCTCGCCGGCCGGTTCGCCTTCGTCGCCTTCGTCGGGTGCGGGGCCTATGGCGCCTTCGTCGGCCTCATCGGTGGCGGCCTCGTCGGTGGTGGCCTCGTCGGTGGCGGCCTCGTCGGTGGCGGCCTCATCGGTGGCGGCCTCATCGGTGGCGGCCTC
>CAZJXV010000053.1:0-18759 GCA_964550015.1 uncultured Verrucomicrobiota bacterium | reverse complement strand
CGCTACACGCCGCTACGCGCGCGAGGCCGAGCACGAAACCGCCGAGCGCCGTCGCCTGTTGAGACGCCTCGGCGTCGATTCGATCGAGATCAACACGGGCCGGCCGTACGTGCCGGAGCTCATCAAGTTCTTCCGCATGAGGGAGCGTCGACTATGACCGTGCACGAAAGCTCAGAAGCCGATAAGAATCCGAACATCGATCTTCGACTGCCCGACGAGAAAAGGGCCGGGACGACGTGGCGCCCACGGCGACCGTCGCGCCTGCCGTTGATCGTCGCGCTGATCACGCTCGTCGTCCTGCTCGTATTCATCATCCAGGAAACGACCGACCTCCTTGGCAAGAAGCGCCGCGAGAGCCGGCGGCGCGATCTGCAGCTCGACAAGCGGGTCGCCGAGCGGCTCGCGGACGCCGGCGAGTATGGCGAGGCGGCCCGTCACCTGCGCGTCTATGCCAATTGGGGAGTCATGCCGCCGCAGGATCGGGCCCGCATCTACTACCGCGTCGGCGACTACTACCTGCGCGCCGGAGAGTACGCCGCCGCGTTGAGCGCCTTCTACCGCTCCGAGCTCACGGCCGGCGTCGGCGACCTCGAGCAGGACATCAAGGCCGGCAAGAAGCGCTGCTTCGACATGCTCGGCAACACGGCCGGCTGGGAGCAAGAGCTCAAACGCTTGACCGACGTCGAAAACACGCGACCGACGGAGGCCGAGACCGTCGTCGCCGAGATCGACGGCCGGCGCATCACCATGCTCGAGCTCGACCAGCTCATCGAAGCGCGCGTCACGCTCATGCTCCAGCAGATCGCGCGCGGCGCACCGCCCGAACAGCTCGCCGAGCAGAAGAGCCGGTTCCTCAAACAGTTCGACACCGACGAGGCCAGGCTCGGCTTCCTCCGCGACTACGTCGCGCAGCAGCTCCTCGTGCGTGAAGCGATCGAGCGCGGCTACCACAAGCAGCCCGACGTGATCGAGATCCTCGATCAGCTCCGCGCCGGCGTCCTCGCCGAACAGGTCCAGCTCGCCGAAGCCGAGAAGGCGACCCCGACACCGTCCGAGCTCAGCGACTACTACGAAGCGCACAAGGCCGAGTTCGTCGAGCCCGAGCAAGCCGAGATCAGCATGATCGTCCTCGACGACGAAGCCGCCGCGCAAGCCGTCATCGAGGAGCTCGCCGGCGGTGCGGACTTCGCCGCACTCGCAAAGCAGCGCTCGACCGATGAGGCCACGCGCGACGACGGCGGCGAGCTCCCGGGCCCCGTCACCCGGCGCGCCGGCGTGCCCGGCGTCGGCCGGCAGCCGGAACTCATTGGTCACATCTTTGCGCTCGACGAGGGCAAGACCAGCGCAGCGCCGCTGGAACTCGACGGCACGTTCTACGTCTTCAAAGTGAGCTCGCATACGCCTGAGCGAACCAAGCCGTACGAGCAGGTCGAGGACACGGTGCGGCGGCAGGCGTTCGACCGCCGTCAAGCCGACCTCATGAACGCGCTCATCGACCGGCTCATGACGAAATACCAGGCAGCGATTCATCCCGGCGCGTTCCGTGCCGAGGCGCCACAGGAACCACCGGCCGGCACAACACAACAATGAGATTCGCCGCTCTCGCGATAGTTGCCTTCGCCGTCTTCATCGTCGGCTGCACCAAGCGCCGGCCGCAAGAGGCCGCCTCGTTCGAGATCGAGCGCTCGTTCGAAGCCGAGGACGCGCCCGTCGAGCTGACGCTCCGAATCGACAAGCGCGAGACAACGATGGCCGACTCCTTTCGCTGCGTCGTCGAGCTTCGGCGCGGCCAGGATGTCACGGCCCAGCTCCCCGTCTATGCCGACCTCGAGCCAAGTTTCGCGCCGCTTCTGGTGCGCGACCGCCGCGCACTGCCGCAGCGCATCGAGAACTGTCTCGTCGTCGAGGCGGACGAGTATGAGCTCGAGCCCCTTGTCTCCGGCGAGTACACGATCAAGCCGTTCACACTCACCTACACGCTCGACGGCGAAGCGCGCACGATCGAAACCGAACCGATCGAGCTCAGCGTGACGTCCCTCGGCGCCGGCGATCCGCGCGCCGAGCTGCGCGATATCGCCGGCCCCGTCGAGCTGCCGACCAAGCGGGCGGGCTGGTGGATCTGGGCTGGGATCGCCGCCGTGCTCATCGCGGCAGCAGCCGTCGTGCTCATCCTGCTGTTACGCCGCCGACGTCATCCTGCCGCCATCGCGCGCCGCCGATCGGCGCACGAGATCGCGTTCGACGCCCTCCGCGAGCTGCGCGAGAAGGACTACATCGGCCGCGGCATGGTAAAAGTGTTTTACGTCGAGCTATCCGCCATCCTGCGTTGGTACGTCGAGAACCGCTTCGGCCTCCATGCCCCCGAACAGACAACCGAGGAGTTCCTGGGCGCCATCGCCCGCGACGGCCACTTCGATCTGCGCCGCCGCACGCTGCTCAGGGAATTCCTCGAGCACTGCGACCTCGTCAAGTTCGCCAAGTACGGCCCCTCGGCCCGGGAGATCGAGGGCGCGTTCACAAGCACGACCACGTTCATCGACGAGACGAAAGAGGAGGCAGCGCACCGTGCGGTTTGACACGACATCGCTGATCGTCGCCGCCGTGCTCTGTGCGCTGTCCGTCCCGCTCGTCCTCTTCGTGACGCTCCGCGCGCAACGGCGACCAACAATCCGCTTCTCATCCGTCGGACGGGCGAGATCGGCCGGGCATTCATTGCTGTTGCGGCTTCGCCACGCGCCCCTCGTGCTGCGCGTCCTTGCGCTCGGGTTCCTCCTCGTCGGGTTCGCGCGGCCGCGCACACCGAACGCCAGCACACATGTCTTCACCGAAGGCGTGGCGATCGAGATGGTCGTCGATCGCTCGAGCAGCATGGGGGAACCGATGGAATACGCGGGCGAGAAGCAGTCGCGCTTCCACGTCGTCCAGAAGGTCTTCCGCGACTTCGTCCTCGGCGACAGGAAGACGCTCAAGGGCCGGCCCGGCGACCTCATCGGCCTGACGAGCTTCACCGCGTTCGTCGAGGACAACTGCCCGCTCACGCTCGACCACGACAACCTCGTCGCCTACACCGACGCGATGCACACCGCCCGCCCGCAGCAAGGCGTCTTTGTCGATCCGACGGACGGAACGGCCATCGGCGACGCGATTCAGTACGCCACGCTCCGCCTCATCAACGCCGAGCAGGAACTCGAGGAGGCCGCCAAGCTCCGGCCCGGCTACACGATTCAATCGAAGATCATCATCCTGCTCACCGACGGCGAGGACAATGCGAGCTCGATCGCGCCGCGCCGCGCGGCCGAGTTCGCCAAGGACAACGGCATCAAGGTCTACACGATCGCCGTCGTCGATCGAGGCGACATCCGCTGGGCCCAGGATCCGTTCACGGGCAAGCGGATTGCGCTGCCGCGCGCCGGCGTCGATACCCGCGCCGTCGAGCAGGTCGCGGCCATCACGGGCGGCCAATTCGGCCGTGCGACGAGCGGCGAATCGCTCAAGGACATCTACCGGAAGATCGACGACCTCGAGCGCACCCGCTTCGAGGAACACGTCCAGGACTACAACGAGCACTTCGACGCGTGGTGGGCCGTGCCGCTCGGCTTCGGCCTGCTTGTCGTCGAGGCCGTCGGCCGGAACACACTGTTCCGCCGCATCCCATAGAGGAACTCACACGAATGGGCGACGCGCCACAGTTTCGATTCGAGCATTGGCAGATGCTCTGGCTCCTCGCCGTGATCGGCGGCGTCGCCGCCGTGATCTGGCTCGGCCTGAGGCTCAAGGCGCGCGCCTTGCGGACCTTTGCCCACGTCGAGTCGCTGCGCCGCATCGCCGCCTCGTCGAGCCGGTCGCGCCGGGTGACGAAAGCCGCGCTCCTCGTCGTCGCCTTCGTTCTCGTCATGCTCGCCCTCATGCGGCCTCAAGGCGCCCCGCGCGAAGTGACCGTCACGAAGCGCGGTCGAGACATCGTCTTTCTGCTCGATGTGTCGCGCAGCATGCTGGCCGAGGACCTCCGTCCCAACCGGCTCCAACGCGCCAAGCTCGCGATCGAGGAAATGCTCGACGTGATGGAGGGCGACCGCGTCGGCCTGATCGCGTTCGCCGGCTCGCGCTCGCTCAAATGCCCGCTCACGCACGACTACCACTTCTTCAAAACCGTGCTCGACGGCACGTCGCCCGACGACGTCGGCCTCGGCGGGACCAACATCGGCGACGCGATCCGCATGGCCGTGAAACAAGTCCTGCGCCCTGATGAGCAAAGCGATGAACCGTCGCCCAGGCACGACGTGACGCGCGACATCGTTCTGATCACCGACGGCGAGGATCTCGAGGAATCCGCGCCCATCACCGCAGCCCGAGTCGCGGCCAGGTACGGCATCCGCATTCACACCGTCGGCATCGGCAATCCCGACGGCGCGCGCGTGCCGCATCCCGACGGCGGGACGATGATGTTCCAGGGCGCCGAGGTGCGCTCGCGTCTCGACGAGAACACCCTGCGCGAGATCGCCGCGGCGACCAACGGCGGGCGCTACGTCGGCGTGCGCACGGGCATCATAGACCTCACCGAGCTGTACAAGCGCCACATCGCCGCCGCGGAGAAGAAAGAGGCAACGTATCGCGCCGTGCGCTACCGCGACCTGTACCAGTGGCCCCTGTTCCTCGCCGTCATACTGCTTGTCATCGAAGCGCTGTTGTCCGGCCGGAGACCCGCCGCTGCAACGCTTAGAACCACAGCCCTCGTCGTCGCATCGGCTCTTCTGGTACCGTCGTCCGCGCGTGCCGCTTCGCCCGACGCGTCGCGCCTCGTGCGCGAGGGCAACGCGGCCTATGCCGAAGGCGACTACAGCCACGCCGCCGACAAATACAAGGAAGCCGAGCGCGCGTTACCGGAATCGCCGCAGGCGCAGTTCAACCTCGGCGCCGCACTCTTCAAACAGGGAGACTACAACGGCGCGCGCAAGCAGTTCCTCGACGTGTTCGACAGCACCGAGTCCGGCGCAGCCCTGCGGCGCCGCGCGGTGTACAATCTCGGCGCCGCCACGTTCAGACAGGCCGAACAGAAACTGGCGGACGGCGATCTTCAAGCCGCGGTCGACGCCTACCGCGAGAGCGTGGACCTCTTCCGCCGCGCTGCCGGCGACGACCGGCAGCACGAGGACGCACTCGCCGACGACGCGCGCTGGAACACCGAGGTCGCCCGCCTGCGCATGAAACAGATTCTCGACGAGATCAAGCGGCAGCAGGAACAGGCCAAGCAGCAGCGCCAAGAGCAGCAGCGGAAGGATCAGGAACTCAAGGACAAGCTCGACAAGGCGGTCGAGGAACAGAAGCACATCGCTGAGCAGAGCAAGCAGCCCCAATCCTCCGACGAGCAGCGCGACGCCCTCCGCGAGAAGCAGCAGGAGAACCTCGAGCGCACCAACGAACTGAGCAAGGACTTGCAGCACCGCCTGGATCAGGCGCAGGATCAGCAGCAGAACCAACAGCTGTCCCAAGAGCAGACGAAGAAAGCACTCGACGAACTCAACGAGAGTCAATCGCACCAGGCCGAAGCATCGAATCATCTGGAAAACAGAAACGACCAACGCGCCCAGCAGAGCGCCGAGAAGGCCCTCGAGAACCTCGAGAAGGCACGCGACGAACTCCAGAAGAAACAGCCGCAGCACGAGCAGGCAAAAAACAAAGAAGGCGACGAACAAGGCGAACGGCAACAAAGCGAGGCGAAGCAACAGGCCGAACAACAAAGCGATCAGCAAGAGCACTCCGGCCAGGCGCAGCGTGTGAGCCAGGAAGAAGCGCAGCGCATGCTGGAGCAATTGCAGAAGCAGGAAGCGCAGCGTCGAGCCGCGCGCGCTGACGAGTTGCGGCGCAGGGGCTTTCGGCCCTACGACGAGCGCGAGCGCGAGAAGGTGCGTCGTGATTGGTAGAAGCAGACAACCGATCGCCTGGGTGCTCGCGTGCCTCGTCGTTGTGCCGGCACGCATCGCGATTGGAGCCGACGTGCGTGTGCGCGCGTCCATCGAGCCGCGGAAGCTCTATCTTGGCGACCGCGCCGTCCTCAGCATCTCGATCGAGGGTGACGCCGGCGACGTCTCCACCCCTCGTGTGCCCGAGGTCGAGGGCCTGACGATCAAGCAGGCCGGCTCGCCAAGCCAGAGCACGCGCATCATCAACGGCCGCCTCGTGCACAAATCGCTGACGTACCAGTACGTCGTCTCCGCGGGTGCCGTCGGCGAGTACACGATCCCCGCGACGCACGTCGAGGTTGATGGCGAAACGCTCAAGACGCGCGCGCTCACCTTCACCGTCGTGGAAGCGCCCAAGGGCGGACCGACCCGGCTGCTCGTCGAGGCCAACAAGCGCACCGCCTGGCAATTCGAACCCGTCGACATCGTGTACACGTGGGCCTTCCGCGCGGACATCAACGTGGCTTCGCCCGACCTGAACCTGCCCGTACTCCGGATGAGCGATCGCATGCACATGGAGGTCCTCGTTCCGCCCGACAGCAACACGGACAAATTGGTGGCCGGTCGCGTGCAGCTCGATGCCGCCGTCTCGCGCAAGCGGATCGACGACACGGACTACAACGCCTACACGATCACGCTCCGCCTCTACCCCGAACAGCCGGGCGAACTGGTCATCCCGCCCGCGAGCGCGACCACCGTCGTCGCCGTGCCGACCAACAAGCGCGACATCTGGGGCGATCGCGTCTACGATCGCAAGCGCGAGTTCGCCGCCGCCGACGGCGTCACCGTCACCGTCAACCCTCTGCCCGCAGAGGGACGGCCCGGCGGTTTCAACGGCCCGGTCGGCCGCTTCAGCGTGTCGACGGAGATCTCCGAGACGCGCGCCTACGTGGATGACCCGCTGCGTCTGACCATCACGGTGCGAGGCGACGGCCTGCTCGACCGCGTCCAGCGCCCACTCCTCTCGGCCAATCCCGTCTTCGTCGAGCGCTTCCGCTTCAAAGACAGCTTGGAGTCCGGCGACGTCGCGCGGCACAGCGTGACCTTTGAGCAGGTCATTCGGCCCAGGACCGCCGACGTGGGCGAGGTCCCGCCCGTCGAGTTCGCTTACTTTGACAGCGACACGGGCGAGTACCGCGTCGCGCGCAGCGATCCCATCCCGATCCAGGTGCTGCCCGCCTCGGCCCAGTCGATCGAGACCTTCGGAGACGTCCTCGACAGCAACGCGGCGACGGAGCTCACGCGCCGGCCCGGAGGCCTGTACACGAACGTCACGAGCTATGCCGCCTTGCGCGATCAGATCCCGCGTCTCGCCGTGCTCTGGGTCCTCGTTGTTCCCCCCGCCGCCTACGGCATCCTCCTCGCCCTGCACCGGCGCCGGCGCCGGCTGCGTGACGACGTCGCCCTCGCTCGCGCCAGCGCCGCGTGGCGCCGATGGTCGAAGCACCTGGCCACGCTGCGCCACGCCGCACGCGACGACGACGGCGCGTTCTTCGACAACCTCGCGCGCACCGTCAGCGGCTACCTCTCCGACAAGCTCAACCTTGGTCAGGGTGAACTCACCGCAGGCGACGTGAGGACCCTCGTCGAGGAACAGCGGATCCCGGAAGACACCGGCGCTCAGGCCATCGGCATCCTCGAACGCTGCGATGCCGCACGCTTCGCCCCACAGCAATTGAGCATAGACGAACGCCGTGCGCTGCTCGACGAGGCGGACGCCTTCGGTCGCCGGACGGAGCGCGCCATCCGGAGACGACGATGATGCGTCTCGTCGAGACGAGCATGCGCCTCCTGGCGGCCACAATGCTCCTCATAGCGCTCGTCGCGCCGGCCGCCGCACAGCCCGACAGCGAAGCCCGCCTGCTCTTCGACGAGGCGACCAAAGCGTTCAAGGCCGGCCTCGCCGCCGCTGACGACGAGAAGGCGGCCCAGTTCCGCACAGCGGCCGCCGCGTACGAAACGCTGACCGACGAGAAGGGCATCCGCAACGGCGCCCTCTACTTCAACGCCGCCAACTGCTACATGCACCTCGATGAGCTCGGCAAAGCAATCCTCAACTACCGCCGCGCCGAGCAGTTGATGCCCGGCAATCGCGAATTGCAGGCCAATCTCGACGTGGCGCTCGCGCGACGCAAAGACCACATCACGCCGCGCGAACACGTCGTGCTCGGTCTGCCCGTCAGCTCGATCGGGCGCGACGTCCGTGCGTGGCTCGTCCGGCTGCCGGCCAAACTGCCCGTGCTCGTCGTCGCATTCACGCTCGCGTGGGTCGCGCTTGCCGCTCGCCTCGTGAAGCGCCACGCCCTGCTCAACGTCGTGCTCGCGCTGGCCATCATCGTGTCCGCCGTCTACGCCGCCGCCGTCGCCGTTCATGCCTCCGCCCTGTCCGCCGGCTCTCGTGGAGTCCTCATCGTGAACGAAGTGACCGCGCGCACCGGTCCGAGCGACATGCATGCCGAAAGCTTCGAGCAGCCCCTGCACGACGGCCTCGAGTTCCGCGTGCTCGGGCGCGAGTCCGGGTGGGTCAAGGCCCGGTTGCCCGACGGCGCAACGTGCTGGCTCCCCGCCGACGCCGTCGGCACATACTAACGCGGATTTCTCACAGCGGGCCGGTGGCGCGGTCGTCAATCCATTGCCGCATAGGGCCGTTCCGAAGCCCCGTCAGGGGCGTCTGGAAGTAGCCTCGGGCCCCAGCCCGTGGTTGGCGGTGGGCGCAAACAATCAGAGCCCCGTTAGGGGCGATTGAACGCGATCGCCAAGGCCTCAATCGCCCCTGGCGGGGCTCTGCTCTCGTCGGGTGCCGGCCCCCCACGGGCTTGCCCGCCAGCGGAGGGCAAGCCCGTGGATCATGAAGACGTGGATGGAAAGAGCCCCCCCAGGGGGCGGCACATGAAACTCTCGACGAGACAAGACCGGATGCCGCCCACCCCCGGCAGGGCTGTCTGCCGTGGGCAGCCGGGCCGCTATCACAAACCTGGCACTGGTATCCGATGAACCTCAACGCCGAGAAAACCCAGGCGTCCCAAGGCATGCTTTGTCTGCCGGTTTCTCACCCAGACCCGCTTTGCGGCGCGCAAGTCGAGCCGCTCGCAAACCAGTTGGACACTCGTCGTGTCCTCCTGGAGGCTGTGTCGCAACCACCTCCGCCGGGACCACGCAGGCTTGAAGATCCATCGTTTCTGAACAAGCCCGACCTCCTTGTCTGGGTTGCGCGCGTTGAGCACAAGGAACCAGTACTCGTGATCCATGAACACGCCGTCAAGGTTGTCGAACGAGAACATCACATGGTTGGGATACTCACCCGCCTTGCGGAGCACCGTTCCTTCGGCGGACCAAGAGACGACCCGGCCCCAATTGTCGTGGTAGCCTGTCATCCAGTAGCTCTCCAGCGAGTCGCCGACAGCAATGAACACGGGCCAGAAGCCCAGTTCAGCCGCAAGCCACTCGTGCGCTTTCCTGCAGTCGGGATCACACCGCGCCGGGTCGGGGACAAGCACACCGTAGGAAACGTCCTCGAAGGGCATGCAGTAGTGATACATCAGCCGGCCCCTAAGCGCTCTCGGCACGCGGCTCATGGCTCACGGTTGGAAGAAAATGTAGTAGAGCACAAACAGCACGGCCAGCACGTACAGCAGCGGCTTCACCTCCCGGCCGCGGCCCGTGACGAGCTTGATCGCCGGATACGAGATGAACCCGAACGCGAACCCGTTGGCGATCGAGAACGTGAGCGGGATCCCGATCATGATCAGGAACGCCGGCACCGCCTCGGTCGCGTCCTTCCACTCGATCCGCGTCACCACCTGCATCATCATGCTGCCCACGATGATCAACGCCGGCGCCGTCACCGGATGGATGAAGCCGCCCGCGTGCGGGTAGCCCGCCGCGATCATCTTCACCAGCGGCGACAGCAGCAGCGCCAGCAGGAACAGCACGCCCGTCGCCATGTTGGCCAAGCCCGTCCGGCCGCCCGCCTCGACGCCCGTGGCGCTCTCGATGTAGCTCGTCACCGTCGAGGTGCCGAGCATGGCGCCCGTCACCGTCCCCGTCGCGTCGGCCAGCAGCGCCCGGTCCGCCCGCGGCAGCTCGTTATTGACGATGAAGCCCGCGCGCTCGCCCACGCCCACCAGCGTCCCCATCGTGTCGAACATGTCCATGAACAGGAAGATCACCACCGCCGCGACAAACGAGCCGGTGAGCACGTTGGCGAAGTCCGCATGGACAAACGCGAAGAACGTCGGCCTCAGCGACGGCGGCGCCGCGGCCACGCCCTGGTACTCGACGAGCGGCGCGAACTTCGGGTCAATGGCCCCGCCGATCTGCGACGCGATCAGCCCCAGCACCGCCGTGCCGATAATCCCCAAAAGGATCCCGCCCGGCACCCGCCGCACCATCAGCGCCACCGTCAGCACCAGCCCCGCCGTCGCCAGCAGCACGGGCGGCGAGATCACCTTGCCGAGCGTCAAGAACGCGGGGTCTTCGGGCGGCTTTATGATGACAATGACCCCCGCCTCCTTCAGCCCAATAAACGCGATGAACATGCCGATCCCGACGGCGATCGCGTTTTTGATCGAGGACGGGATCGCGTTGATGATCGCCTTGCGCACCTTGAGCACCGTCAGCCCGAGGAACAGCACGCCCGAAATCAAGACGATCAGGAACCCCTCCTGCCACGTGAACGCCATCGTGCCGCAGACGGTGAAGACGAAAAAGAAATTCTCGCCCATCCCCGGCGCGAGCGCGATCGGGTAATTGGCCAGCAACCCCATCATGAACGTGGCGAGCGCCGCCGCAATACACGTCGCCACCAGCACCGCGCCTACGGCGGCCGCCTCAGACAACCCACCGTCCATAAGCGGCTTCATGAGCACCTGCGGCTGCACGAAGATGATGTACGCCATCGTCATGAACGTCGTGGCGCCGGCCACGAGTTCGCGGCGCACCGTCGTACCGTTCGCCTGCAGCTTGAACAACCGCTCCAGCATGGCCGACCTCCCTCCGCGTGTGGCAAGCCCAATCAAGCCATCCAGTCTCTCTCGCCGGACCGACATTCTACACAGCGGCATGCCCCATGCCAACGCCGAACGGAACCAAGCAAAGGCGATTGCCTCCCCGAGATGCGGAGGTACTGTAATCGTGTGGACCAGGAGGTGACGCTTGTGGACACGCAGACGCACGGGGAAAGGAGACGACTGGCGCGGATCGGGTGCACAATCATCGCGGTCGTGATCGTGGCAGTCCTCGCCGTCCTCTTCAAGCGGGGCTTGGAGGGTGCCCGCGAATCCGCGCGACGCGCCGAGTGCCTCAACAACCTCAAGCAGCTAGGCCTTGGCCTGAAGCAGTACGCGCGCGACTGTGCCGAGGCCTATCCGTGGCGCGTCGGCGCATCAAACCCCAGCGACGCCTGGCGTGACCTGGGCCTGCTGTATCCGCGCTACGTCCCGGAGTCCAAGTTGTTCTTTTGCCCGAGCTCGAAGGACAGAAGATCCCAGCTCGAGCGCGAGTTCTTCCAGGAAGTCCGGGAAAAACGCCTCCAAGTGCAGCCCATCGTAAGCAGCGGGTCGCGCGCCGTCATCAGCTATTCGTACGGCTTCGATGCGCGCGGCGGCACGCTGGCAGGCAAGGAGTACGTGCGCCTCCCGTGGACCGAAAACGCCAGCCCAACCGTCCGGGTCCTCACCGATAAGAAGGCAGGCAGCTACATGACCAGCCAGTCAAGCCACTGGTACGGCTGGGGAGCACAAGGGCGCAATGTGCTCTACCAACACGGCCACGTGAAGTGGAAGGCGGGGACAAAGCCCCTGGATCCTGACCCGGCCGATGACGAGATCGGCGCGCCCGACGCCACGGACTACACTGATTGGTGGTCCGACCCGCCGCACTACGCCGAATGAGACTCGCCCTGTCTCTGCGTTCTCTGCGGCTCTGCGAGAGCCTCCCCCTACCAGTCCGGCATCTCGCCCGACCACGTCGCCAGGCCGATCTGAGAAAACGCCTTCCCCTGCCCGCCGTAATTCTCCTCGCGCGCGGAGCGTGACGCCTCCCTCGCCTCCGGCGTCTCGAGCCCCAGGCCGGTCCCCCACCCCTCGTACCACAGGTAGTGCGTGCCGCCGTGCTTGAGGACCGTGGCGAACCACATCGCGCCCTCATCCCACGTGCCCGGCTCGCCGCGCGTGAAGATCGGGTTGCCGGGGTAGCGCTCCCAGTTCAGCAGGTCGTCCGACCGCGCCAGGCCGATCGCGCCCGGGTAGTCCGTGTATCGGTCGCAGCCCGCGTACGTCGCGTAGTAGCGGCCGCCCTCGGCCCAGATCCTCATCGTCGTCACACTGAACCCGTCGAACGCCCCCTCCGCTCCCGACGGCCTGAGGACAAAGGGCTTCGGCGCATCCGAAAAGCGCACCCCGTCATCGCTCACCGAGCAGTGGATTTCGAAGCAGTCGTCCGGCGACAGGCACGCCGTGAACAGGTAGACGCGGCCCTCGTGCACGACGGCGTCCGGCCCCAACCCGGGCGCGCCGTCAAGAGCGGAAACCTTCTCGAAGTGCGTGCCGTCGTCTGAAATCGCCAGGCCCGTCGAGGACGGCACGTTCTTGTCGAGGGAATGGGCCGTGTAATACAGGTACACCCGCCCGTTGAACTCGACCGCCCCCGGGTCGAGCACGTGGCCGGAATCAAAGTCGGACTTGTTTGTGCCGACCCGGATGACGGGGCTTCCCGGGTGGATCTCCCAGCGGACGCCGTCGAAACGCTCGGGCGCCGCGTACGCAACGCCGATCTCGTCGTGGTGCTCGTCCCCCTGGCCACGGAAATAGAAATGATACGTGCCCCGAAACAACAGCACGTCCGGGTTGGCCGCATGCACGCTGTAAAACGTCCCCGGGGTCGTCGGAATGATCGGGTTCCCCTCATAGCGCTCGAATCGCATGTCTAATTCCCTCGCTGCGTGTGTGATGATGGCGCTCCCTCAAAGCCTGCCCCTTTACCAGACCCGCCCTCACTGCCCCAAGAGGTTTCTACCTGGCGCGCCGGGGTCGCGCCGCCGCGTCTGTCTCACCGGACCGACCCGGCGATGTGCCCTCCGTTTCCTCCGTGTTCTCCGTGCCCTCCGTGGTCAAATCTCCTGAGCGAAAGACCGGTGGCGCCGCTCGAAAGATGCGGGCCGGATGCGGCGCGCCATGCTATGATGATGTTTCTGGAGGTATCGGCCGGCATGCGCAACCGGTGGCTCATATATGTAGTGCTCCTCCTGCTTGCCGCCTCGCTGCGCGCCGCCTCGCTGTGCGCGGCCGCGGCCCAGGACGCCGAGGACCGCCCCGCGGCGAGCCCGGCCAAGCTCTACCTCCGGGGGCTCACGGCCTTCAGCCAGGGGCTCTACGGCGTCGCCGCGGCCAGCTTCTCCGACTATGTCCACGCCTACCCCAAACGCAAACAGGCCGGCCAGGCCGCCCTGCTGCTGGCGGAGTCGCACACCCACCTCGGCCAGTACACTGAGGCCGCCAAGGCCCTCGACTGGATCGAGCAGAGCCGCTGGTCGAACCGCTCCAAGCCCGAACTCGACTACTGGCGCGCACAGCTCGCCCTGCGCACCGGCCGCACCGCCGACGCGCTGGCCGCCTTCGCCGGCTTCCTCGAGCACTACCCCGAGCACGAGCGCGCCCCCTACGCGCGGCTCGGTATCGGCCAGGCCCAACTCGCCGAAGGCAAGCTCGACGAAGCCATCGCCGCCTTCGACGCCGTCATCGGCGCCCCACCGCCGTCCGACGCCGGGGCGGCCCGGATCGAGGCCGTCTTCCTCGCCGCGCTCGGCAAGGCCCGCTGTCTCGTGCGCCGGGACACCGTGGACGAGGCGCGCACGCTCGTACTCGAGGCGATGGAGAAGCTCGAGGCCCGCTCTTCCCTGCGCGGCGAGGCCTTTCTCGTGCTCGGCGAGGCCGCCTACCGCCTCGGCAAGCACGCCGACGCGCTCGAGTACTACAAGAAGTCCTTCGTCGAGGACCGCATCTACTCCTGGTATCCCGAGGCGCTCTACGGCCTCGCCTGGTGCCGCATCGAGCTCGGCGACTACGACGCCGCGCGCAAGGTGCTCGACGCGCTCGCCAAAGACTACCCCGACGACGCGATCGCCCCGCGCGTGGCGCTCGCCGCGTGCAAGCTCCACATGCTCGAGGCCCACCACGCCGAGGCCGCCGCCGCGCTGGGCGCGCTGCTCGCCGCCGAGCCCCCGGCGCCGCTCGCCGAAGAGGCCGCCTACCTGCTGGCCGACGCCCTGCTCGCCGCCGAAAAGCCCGACGAGGCCGCCGCGCAGTACGAGGCCTTCCTCGACACACACCCCGAAAGCCCCTTCACCCACAAAGCCAGGTACGGACTCGCCATCGCCCGGCTCCGCTCCGGCAAGACCGACGAGGCGCTCGCCCTGCTCGAAGCGGTGGCCGACGCGGCCGACGAGGCGCTCGCTGAGCAGGCGAAGGCCGTCGCGACATCGGCGACGACCGCCGAGGCGAGCGCCAAAGAGGCCGCCGAGGCCCTCGTCGAGCAGGTGCGCCGACGCCTCGGCAACGAGCTGTTCGCCCTCGGCAAGTACGAGCGGGCCGCCGGCCAGTACCGCAGGCTGACGCGGCTCGAGCGTTTCCCCACCCTCGAGGATGCCGACCGGCTTCTGTTCCGGCTCGCGTGGTGCTACTACAAGACCGCCGACTACGATAGCGCCGTCGCGGTGTTCGAGGACCTCATCGAGAAGCACGCCGACAGCCCGCTCGCCGACAACGCCCAGTACCGCATCGGCGGCGCACTGTACCGCCAGGGCAAGTACGAGAAGGCGCTCGAGGCCTACGGCGCGTTCGACAAGCGCTTCCCCAAAAGCGAGCTCGCCGACCGCGTCGCTTACCAGACGGGCGTGTGCCACTACAACCTCGGCGACTACTACCCCGCCCTGCTCGCCTACCGCGCCGTCGTCGAGAAGCACCCCGACAGCCCCCTCGTGCACCGGGCCGACTACGAAATCGGCTGGTGCCACTACATGCTCGGCAAGGGCGACGACGCGCTGCAGCACTTCAAGACCTACATCACTACCTACCCCGACTCCACCCTGACGCCCGAGGTGCTCTTCTGGCTCGGCGAGCACGCCTACAACCGGGCCAAGTACGAACAAGCCCTCGAGTACTTCGTCAAAGTCGGCACCGACTCCCCCCGCCACACCCTCGCCAACGCCGCCCTCTACTGGGCCGGACGCTCCTGCCTCTACCTCGGCCGCCACGAAGACGCGCGAAAGCACTTCGCCCGCGTGCTGACCGACTACGCCGAAAGCGACTACGCCCCCGACGCCCGCTACCAGACAGCCGTCAGCCTCATCGCCGAGGACCGGCACGCCGACGCCCTCGAAACCCTCGCGCCGCTCGCCGACGAGCCCCGCGCCCGATACCTCGCCGAGAAAGTCAACTGGCGCACCGCCGACTGCCACCTCGAACTCGGCCGCCTCGACAAGGCCCGGCCCCTCTACGAGGCGCTGGCCGAACGCGCCCGCGACGAAACCGTCGCCGCTTGGGCCCACTACGGCCTCGGCCGGTGCCACCAGGCCGAGAAAAACTTCGGCCGCGCCATCGCCGAGTTCATGGGCCTCGCCACCGACTACCCCGTCGAGCGCGAGGCCGTCGGCCGCGCCATGGTCCAGGCCGGCCGATGCTACGAAGCGCTGGGCAAGCGCAACGAGGCCCTCATCGTTTACTCGAGCCTCGTGCGTAAGAACCTACCCGGAAAGACCGAGGCCGAAGCACGCATCAAACAGCTTCGGAAACCGTCCTTTTTCTTCTTCAAGAACGAGTAACCGCCCGAGGAGGACACTGGATCAATGATAGAGCTGTTCAGAAGCGGCGGGTATGTCATGTACCCGATCCTGCTCTGCTCGATCCTGTTCGTGGCGATCCTGATCGAGCGCCTCTTCCACCTGCACCGCGCCCAGATCAACACCAACGAGTTCGTCGCCGGCATCCGCAACATCCTCAAGAAAGGCAACATCGCCGAGGCGGTCTCCATCTGCGAGGACACCCCGGGCCCGGTGGCCCACGTGATCAAGGCCGGCATCATGAAACACGACCGGCCCAAAGCCGAGATCAGGGAGGCCATAGACGACGCGGCCCTGCACGAGGTCCCCCGGCTCGAGAAGAACCTCGTGGTCCTGGCCACCATCGCACACATCTCCCCCCTGCTCGGCCTCTTCGGCACCGTGCTCGGCATGATCCAGGTCTTCGACAAGATCAAAAAGCTCGCCGGCCACACCGACCCCGTCCAGCTCGCCGGCGGCATCGGCCAGGCGCTGATCACCACCGCGGCGGGCCTCGCCGTGGCCATCCCCGTCTTCGTCGCCTACAACTACCTCGTGAGCCGCGTCGGCGCGCTGGTGTGGGACATGGAACGCACCGCCACCGAGGTGGTGGACCTGCTCACCGAAACAGAACAGAGCTATGAAGTTTAAACGGCGCCTCTCGATCTTCAGCGGCCAACTCGAACTCACGCCCCTCGTCGACGTCGTGCTCCTGCTCCTCATCTTCTTCGTGCTCTCCTCGAGCCTCATCTTCAGCCCCGGCCTCAAGGTGGACTTGCCCGAGAGCACCGCCAGCACCAGCGTGCAGACCACCGACCTCGTCCTCATCATCACCGACAAGCACGAGGTGTACTTCCGCGACAAGCTCATCTCCCCACTCGAGGGCTACGAGCTGCTCCGGGCCGAACTCCAGAACGCCAAGCTCGCCCACGGCGACGAAACCCCGCGCCTCATCGTCCAGGCCGACCGCAAGATCCCCCTGGGCCGGGTGATCGCCATCATGGACATCGCCTGGGAAGAGGGCTTCAACAACCTGGCCATCGCCACGCGGCCAAAGGGGGAGCGGTGAGGCAGGAACGGCGCATCTTGTTCGAGGCCGCCATCGTCTCGGTGCTCGGACACACCATCTTCTTCAGCGTCTTCACCGTCAAGGAGACCGCGCCGGGCACGGCGCCCGCACCCAGCCTGCCCGCCGTCGTCCAGCTCGCCCACCTCCAGCCTCCCGAGCCCGACCCGAGCCGCGCCACGCCCAACCCCGCCGCCGCCGACCCCGACCGCCTCGCCTACGTCGAGCTCCAGCGCCGCACCGCCGCGCCCAAGCTCGAGCTCGACCGCACCACCTTCGTCTGGGAAGACGAGCCCGAGCTCGCCGCGCCCGCGCAGCCCGCCGTCGGCCCCGCCACCTGGCGCTTCGCCAAGGAGGCCGCCCTGCTCGCCGCCCCCTTCCCCGCCGACTACGACGCCGCCCCCTCCCTTGCCCTGGCGCGCAACACCATCCTCGGCATCGGCCCCGGCGCGGACCGTCCGCCCACGATCCCCTTCACCATCGCCTTTAGAAAACTCCCCGGCGCGGGCGCCCTCGTGGTCCGGCCCGGCGAAGCCATGGGCGAGGACGTGCGCTTCGTCCGGGGCGAGATCCAGATCAACGACGCCGACGGCAGCGTCCAGGTTACCCTCAGATCCTCGGGCGACCCCCGGATCGACGCCATGGTCCTCCGCCACGTCAGCAGATGGGAGTTCAACATCGGCCGCACCGGCGAGGGCTTCCAGCTCCGGGGCCGCCTCCGGCTGCCCATCTCCGTGCGCGCGCGCCGGCCGGCGCGCACGCCGCCCTCGGCCGACGACGTGTTCGACGAACCGCCCCCGACCAGCGAGGACGAATCATGATCCCCCTGAGCGTCGGCGAGATCATCTTCCTCTACCTGTTCCTCTTCCTGGCCGTCCTCTTCGTCGTCTGGGTCGGCTCCGAGCACACCAGCCGCTCCAAGCACTACGAACCCCCCGTCAAGCGCGGCTTCCGATGCCCCATCTGCGCCTACACCTACACCGCCGACCGCGACGAACCCGTCCACCGATGCCCCCGATGCGGCAGCCTCCAGGAATGAGACCCGCCGCCGCACATTTTTCTGCATCTGGCCGTTGACACCCCCGCCCCGCCCCGCTACGCTGCACCAAGCGCAGTCCTGCGCGACCTGAGGCGAAACGGGTTCCTGCCATTGTCTCAAGGAGGGACGACTCTATGGGCATGTGGGTCGGACGGGGCCGCAAGGCCCGCCGCTGCTACGGCTTCGATGAAATCGCCCTCGTGCCGGGCGACGTCACGCTCAACCCCGACGAGACGGACTGCACCTGGACGATCAAAAACCTCACCTTCCAGGTGCCGATCCTCGCCGCCGCCATGGACGGCGTCGTAGACGTCCGGTTCGCCGTCGAGATGGGCCGCCTCGGCGGCATCGCCGTGCTCAATCTCGAAGGCGTCCAGACACGCTACAAAGATCCCGAGGATGTGCTCGAGCGCATCGCCAGGGCCTCGCCCGACAAAGCCACCGAGCTCGTCCAGGGCATCTACCGCGAGCCGATCGACGAGTCGCTCATCTCCACGCGCATCGAGCAGATCAAGAAGGGCGGCGCCCCCGCCGTCGTCTCGGCCATCCCCCAGCGCGCCGTCCGCTTCGGCCGCATCGCCGAAGAGGCCGGCGCCGACATGTTCGTCGTGCAGTCAACCGTCACCACCGTCAAGCACCTCTCGAACGCCTACGAAACCCTCGACTTCCAAAAGTTCTGCACCCAGATGAAGATCCCCGTCATCGTCGGCAACACCTGCAGCTACTCGACCGCCCTGCAGCTCATGGAGACCGGCGTCGACGGGCTCCTCGTCGGCATCGGCCCCGGCGCCGCCTGCACCACCCGAGGCGTGCTCGGCATCGGCGTGCCCCAGGTCACCGCCACCTGCGACTGCGCCGCCGCGCGCGACGCCTACTTCCT
>CAZJXV010000052.1:0-18766 GCA_964550015.1 uncultured Verrucomicrobiota bacterium | reverse complement strand
GAGGCGGTGGCGGGGGCGCTCGATTGGCGCCAGTTCGGCGGGCGAGACGCGGTGGTGGTGGTGGACCATCCGTCGGCGATGCTGAGTACGTTCCGGCTCGCGGCGGGGTTCATCGACGAGCTGAGCACGAGCATTCGGTGGTACGCGGAGCAGTACGTGCCGTATCCGCTCGAGCAGGCGGCGGTGGATTTTCGGACGCAGGATTCGTGCTACGGCGGGCAGAAGACGGTGTTTCTGGTGGCGCTTCAGAAGGCGGTGCTGGGCAAGGTGATGGCGCTGCTGCCGCCCAAGCGCGTGAAGCTGCGTCGCATTGATGGGGTGCCGTACGCGCTGTATCGGCTGTACCGGAGGCTGGCGGGCGACGGGGCGGTGGAGCCGGCGGTGGTGGTGCACGGGCATGGCCCGAGCGGGTACGTGGTGGTGACGAAGGAGGGCCGGATCGAGGCGGTCCGCCACGTGCGGCTCGCCGAAGGGTTCGCGATGTCGCTGGCGGACAAGGCGTGCCAGACGTGCCAGTTCTACGAGATGCACAATCCGACCGAGCGCGTGCGCGCGGCGTACGCGACGGCGGCGACGCTGGCGTGTGATGGGGTGCGCGAGGCGCTGACGTCGGAGCTCGGGGTGGAGGTGCATGCGCTCGACCTGGCGTCGTCGGCGACGTTTGCCGGCGACAAAGGGGGGTCGGGGGGCGGCGAGAGTTGGGCCGAGACGTACTCGCTGGCGGTGGGCGCCGCGCTCTGAGGGAGGTCGAAGAGGACGCCAATGGACGGATTCAACCTGCTGCCCGAGGAGTACCGGACACGGCGTGGGGCGAAGTTCGCGCCGATCTCGATGCTGGCGACCGTGGTGATTGCGGTGCTGAGCGTGCTGTTGATGGAGCGCGCGGTGATGGCGCGGGCGGCGTCGGGCTCGGCCTCTTCGCTGGGCAAGGCGCTGACGGCGCGGCGCGCTGAGCTGGAGCAGCGGCGTCAGCAGCGGCTGGCGACTGTGGCGGAGATCGGGCCGCTGCGGGCGATGTTGTCCGAGACGCCGGTGTGGTCGAACGTCTTCGTTGACGTGGCGGCGGTGGTGGGGCCGGGCGTGCGGATCACGCACTGGAGTTCGGACGCCGAGCGGGGTCTGTGTTCGCTGCAGGGGCGCGCGCGGACGAACGCCGAGGTGTTTGCGCTGGTGGCGGCGATCGAGGGGCTGTCGCACTTTGAATCGGTCGCGCTGGCCGGTGTCGTCAGGGAAAGCGACGAAGGGGACCACGGGGTCCGTTATGAAATTGTCTGCCGTCTTCGTGAAGCTGTTCGGTGATCTCTGGCACGGCCGGGGCGCGTTTGCCCGGCTGGCGGAGGCGCCGCGCTGGCGCGTGCTGCTTGTGGAGTGCGCGGTGCTCGCCGTGGTGTGCGGCGGTTTCTATTTGAGGCGCTACGAGGCGACGGCGGCACGGTACCGCGAGACGTTGGGTCGCACCTCGGATGAGCTCACGTCGGTGGTGCTCGAGCTCGAGGCGGAGCGCCGGGACCTCGAGGCGGCGCGGGAGCGGCGGGATTTGCTGGCGGGTTTTGTACTCGACAAGGACTCGCAGGCGCGGGTGCTCTCGACGATCACCGATCCGGCGGCGCATCCGGGGCTGGAGTTCGTGTCGATGTCGCCACTGCCGAAACAGAATCTGCCGAAGTACGCGCGCTGCCGGGTGTCGGTGAGCGTGCGCGGGGGGTTCGAGGATTTTTTGCGTTTCGTGCGCGCGCTCGAGTCGGACGGGACGCCGTGCTCGATGGTCAAGATCGAGGTGGACTCGCACTGGACGGCGGAGAAGCCGGAACCGGAGCAGTTCTCGTTCCTCGTCGAGACGTATGCGGAGGCCGACCCGCTGCCGGAGGGGGAGGCGCCGCGATGAAGAAGAGCGAGAAGATCCTGCTCGTGGGCACGATCGGCGTGGGTCTGGTGCTGGCGGTGACGTCGCTGGGGGGCAAGGGGCGCCGGGGGCCGGCGCCGGACGGGCCGGCGGGCAAGGCGGCGGTGGTGCCGGCGGGGCCGGGGGTGTCGCCGGGGCCGGGCACGTCGGCGAGGCCGGGGACGTCGGCAAGGCCGGGGACGCTGGAGCGTCTGGCGAGGGGGGACGTGGCGCTCAAGCCGCTGGTGCCCGGGATGCGCAACCCGTTCCGGCCGGTCGAGGCGGCGGGGGCTGACACGGGGATTCCGGTGGCGATCACGGTCACGGGGATTTTCGGTGAGGCGGACGATCCGACGGCGTTTGTCAAGGGCGAGGTCGTCGCGCGCGGCGCGAGCACGGCCGGTCTGACGGTAGTGCATATCGCGGACGAGGAGGAGCGATTGGCGCCGGTGCTGAAGGGCAAGCTGGTCCGGGCCGGCGACACGATTGCGGGAGTCACGGTCGTGCGCGTGGAGCGCCGCGGCGTGTGGATCGAGTACGGGGGGGAACGCTACTTTGTGGAGTTGTATAAGCGGCTCGACCGGAGCGACGAGCCTGAGCGAGGGTCCCGGCCGGCGGGCGCGGGGGAAACGGAATCGGCGACGCACTGAGGGCGAACGGATGGAGACGAATTCGAACATGAGGTTGCTGGTGATTGACGACGAGGAGCTGATGCTTTCGTTGTTCGAGGCGGTCATGGCCGAGCATGGCCACGTGATTGCTACGGCGCACAGCGGCCGGGAGGGCGTCGAGATCGCGCGCACGGGGCATTTCGACGTGGTGGTGAGCGACATCAAGATGCCGGACATGACCGGGATCCAGGTGCTCGAGGCGATTCGGGCCGAGTCGGACGACGTCGGGGTGGTGTTGATCACGGGGTACGCCTCGCTCGAGACGGCGATTGACGCGCTGCGGCTGGGTGCGGACGCCTACTTGCTGAAGCCGTTCGAGGACTTCGAGCGGGACGTGCTGGCGGTGATCGAGCGGATCGCGCGCAAGTACGGTCTGCGCCGGGAGAACACGCGGCTGGCGGCGGAGCTGAATGCGGCGAACGAGCATCTCAAGCGCGGCAACATGGAGTACCGCCGGACGCTGGCGCATCTGACGACGCAGCAGCAGATGGCTTCGATGCTGTGCACGGCGAGTGACGTCGAGACCGTGGCGACGATCACGGACCAGGCGTTGGTGTCGGGTTTCGAGACGGAGGCGTACGCGCTGTTGCTCGCGCGTGACGAGGGGCGCTTCGAGCTGGTGCGCGGCTCGGGGCTGACGGCGGCGGCGACCTCGGGGGTGCAGGTGCAGGGGGGCATGGGGCCGTTGGGCGCGGCGCTCGAGCAGCGCTGGCCGACGCAGCTCGATCTGCGCGGGCCGGAGGCGACGGGGCGCGAGTCGTGGATGCCGGAGGGCACGGCGGCGCTTGTGGCGCCGTGTGTTGCGGCGAACGCGGTGGTGGGCGCGCTCGTGGTGTTCAGCCCGGACGCGGCGCAGTTGTTCGCGCCCGAGACGGTGGGCCTCTACACGGCGCAGGCGGCGCAGATTGCCGCGCCGCTGGCGCTGGCGAGGCGTGGCGGCGTGGGCGCCGCCTCGTGAGTCGGCCTCGGGGGTGCCACCGATGGACGGGCCGGGTCGTGAGGGTTGGCGCGGCGGATTCACGCTGCTGGAGTTGATTCTGACGATTGCCATCATTGTCTTGCTCGCGCTGCTGGTCGCTCCCAAGCTCATGGACGCCTACCCGGGGGTGGCGATCAAGAGCGAGGGGATCCGTTTGCGCGCAGACCTGGCCTACACGCAGCAGCTTGCCATTACGCATAGCGAGACGTGTTGGCTCGAGCCCAAGGTCGCGCAGAACCGGATCAGCATCTACCGGGGCAAGACCCCGGCGGTGCTCGTCTCCGAGCGGGCACTCTCCAACGGGGTCACGCTGGTCAAGACCAGCTTTGCGCCGGGCTACGTCGAGTTCAGCTCGCTGGGCGAGCCGAGCGAGGGGGGGTCGGTGGTGCTCGCCGGCGCGGACGGTTCGACGGTGACGGTCACGGTCAAGCCGGGCACGGGCCTGGTGACGCTGGAGTGCGACGGCGAGCCGTTCTGACCGGACAATGCCGCAGGCGGGGGTTTGGGGACCGGTCCTGCGTGCTGAAGAAACGGGTAAATCGAGGCCGCTATGCCACCGATGAACTCAGATGTACGACACCTCTGGAGCGGAAGAGCTGTGTCCATCAATCGGAGACGCCTGCGGGGCGGAGACCTGCGGCGTGGCGGCGTGCGACGCGTGTGTGCGCGGCGCGCGGGGTTCACGCTGCTCGAGGCGATGATGGCGGTGTTGGTGCTGGGCACCGCGCTGGTGGGGCTCGTGAAGATGCTGACGCTGGGGCGTCTGGGCGCCGAGGCGGATGCGAGGCGAGCGGTGGCGCACAACATCCTGCGTCGTGAGGCGGAACTGGTGCAGGCGCAGGGCTACGGGAGTGTGGCGGCGCAGGCGGCCGCGGCGGTCGCGGGCGAGTCGGACTACACGCGGTCGGTGGCGGTGGCGTCCGAGGGCGTGGGCCTGAAGCGGGTGACGGTGACGGTCTCGTGGCAGTCGCCCACGGGCAAGGAGCTGTCGGAGTCGCTTGTGTTTCTGGTGGCCGACACGATGCTGCCTGTGCGGACGCTGGAGGTGCCGTGAGCCATGAGGTGGTCGGTGGCCGACAGAGTGAGGGCGCGGTCACGCGGGCTGACGCTGGTGGAGATGTCGCTGGCGATCATGGTGCTCGGGTTGGTGGCGGTCTCGGTGGTGACGATTTTCGGTGCGGCCTCGGATCTTGTTGAGGAAGGGCGCGGCCGGGCCGAGCTGACCCAGGCGGGTCGGGCGGCGATGAACCGGCTGCTGGCGGAGCTGCGCATGACGGTGGGGATCGAGGGGCGCTCGGACGATTACCTGCGCGTCTTCTGCGAGGGCACGACGAGCATGGCGACGATTTCTCGCCGGGTCACGTTCTGGGTCGAGGACGGCACGCTCTGGCGGCGGGTCGAGGGCGAGGAGGCCCAGGCGCTCGCTGAGGACGTGACGGGCCTTCGCACGGGGGGGCTCACGTTGTGGAGCACGCTCGATGGGGTGACGAGCGTGACCAGCCCGGAGGTTGGGCCGGCCGGGTACTTCGCGAACTTCTCCGCGTGGCGGATGGTGTACTTCGCCACGGGGTTCTGGTCGGACGCGGGTTCCGGCCGCCGGGCGGTGTTCCCGACCGAGGGGGTGCTCGATAACGCGTGCGGCACGATGGAGTTCTGGCTCAAGCCGGATTTCTCCGCCCAGTGGCGGGGGGCGGACCAGGACAAGTACCTGATTGATACGGAAGACGGCGGGGAGAAGATCGTGCTGTTCTTCGACCACTCGGCGCGGGAGCTGAAGTTCCGCGTGAGCGGCAAGGAAGTCAAGTGGGAGCCCACGTGGGCGCCGGGCGCGGTGGTGCACGTGGCGCTTGTGTGGGACTGCACGGGCCGCGCGATCGGGGGCGGCCGCACGGTGGCGCTCTACGTCAACGGGATGCTGTGCGAGGCGAGCGCGCAGACCGGCACGTGGAGCGCGCAACCGTTCGGGGCGTATTTCTGTTTGAGCCAGACGTACGGAGCGGAGGCGGAGGCGGCGTTCGATAACCTGCGCGTTTATGACTACTGCAAGACGGATTTCAGGGACCGCTACAAGGAAGACGCGCTCGGGTTGATGCGGGTGGAGTTGACGCTGGAGAGCCCGGACGGGAGTGAGACGCTGACGCTCGAAAACGGGGTGTGGCTGCAATGAGACGTCTTGGGATGACGGTGAGAGGGCACGTGTGGGGCGAACGCGGCTACGCGCTCGTGTTCGCGCTGGGCGTGATGCTCGTCGTGCTGGCTTTCGGGGTGCGTTTCATGGCGGTGGCGCACTCGCGGCACCTGATCACGGACAACGAGAAGGCGGCGATTCAGGCGACGATGATCGCGGATGCGGGCCTGCAGCGGGTCGCGCGCGAGCTGGGGCAGGACATGAGCTGGAGCGGGGCGTTCTCGAGCGTGCCGTTCGCGGGCGGGACGTACTCGACGTGGATCATCGGCCGGAATGCGGAGTACGTGGTGGCCCAGACCGAGGGCACCTTCGGGACGGTGACGCGGGGCCGGTACGGTCTGATCTACACGCCGGCCAGCTCCGGTGTCGTGCACCTGTGGGGGAGCACGTACGGCCTGGGGCTCAACGAGTGGGACGCTCGGGAGAACCTGTTCGACAGCGCCGAGGGCGAGACGGGGACGTATGCTTTTCACAGGTTAGGTGAGGGCAAGGACCAGATGTCGTTCGCCGGGTTCGGCAGCGACGTGCGGGCCGCGGCGATCTCGAAGGTGGAAATCGTCATCTCCGGCTACGTTGACACGGCGCCCGTGGACGACTACCTGAGCGTGCGCTGGCGTCTGACCTCGAGCGGCACGGGGGGGGACTGGCACGTCTGGAGCAACGATGTGCTCGATGACTACGTCTATGTTGTGAAGACCGGGCGGATCTATCTCGACGTGACGGACGATGCGCCGCCGGGCGGCTGGCGGTGGGAGCACTTTTTCCACGGGACGGACCTGGAGCTGCGGTTCGCTTCCTACCGGGTCGGTTTGGACGACCGGGTGGATCTGTACGTGGACTGCGCCGGGTTCCGGGTGACGTGGGGGCCCTAGTGCGGCGGTGACGACGAGAACGGCTGAACGGGTGCGAGCATGGGCAACGTAACGATAGAGGGCCGGCGGCAGCTCGGCAAGTACCGGGTGGTGCGCGAGGTGGGCCACGGCGGCATGGCGCTGGTGTACCTGGTGGAGGACATGGAGGCGGGCCGCCAGGTGGCGCTCAAGGTGCTGACGCCGACGATGGTTGACCGGCCCACGGTGGCGCGCTTCCACCGCGAGGGCCAGGCGCAGATGAAGCTGAAGCACCCGTACATCGTGGAGGTGTACGAGTGCGGCACGGCCGACGGGGTGCATTTCATTGCGATGGAGTACGTGCCGGGGCGCACGCTGCGCAGCCTGGTCCGCCGTTCGGGGCGGCTGCCGGTCGAGCGGGCGCTCGAGTTCGCGGCGCAGGTGTGCGAGGCGCTCGAGTACGCGCACGGGATGGGGTTCATCCACCGCGACATCAAGTCGAGCAACATGATGGTGAGCGAGTCGGGGCTGGTCAAGCTGATGGATTTCGGGCTGGTGCAGGTCACGGGGGTGACGGTGGTGACCAAGACGGGCTCGGTGATGGGCACGCCCGAGTACATGAGCCCGGAGCAGATCAGCGGCGAGGAGGTGGACCAGCGCACGGATATCTACTCGCTGGGGGTCACGCTGTACGAGATGCTCACGGGGGAGCTGCCGTTCACGGGCGAGAACGCGCAGACGATCACGATGATGCACCGCTACGAGCAGCCGCGGCCGATTCACGATCTGCAGCGCAAGGTGCCGGGCGAGGTGGAGTCGATCGTGATGCGGGCGCTCTCGAAGCGGGTGGAGGACCGCTACGGGAGCGCGCAGCAGATGCTCGACGAGATCCGGGCGATCCAGGCGGCGAAGGAGCAGGCGAGGTCGGCCGGCCGGGTGGCGGAGACGGCGACCCAGTTGACGGCGCAGGCGCTGGCGGGCGCGGCGCGCCCGGGCCTGGGCCGGCAGGCGCTGGCGAGCGCGCTGGTGTCGAGCGGGGTGGCGAGTCCGGCGCAGGTGAGTTCGGCGTTGTCGGCGATGCGCGAGCGCGGGGTGCCGTTGGTGGAGGCGTTGGTTGCGGGCGGCGCGCTGCAGGCGTCCGCGGCGCGGGAGGTCGTGGCGAGTTGGGCCGGGCTGGAGGTGTTGCCGGAGGACGCGTCGGTGTCGGTGCCGCCGGACGTGCTTGAGACGGTGCCGGAGAAGGTGGTGCGCAAGTTCGATGTGATGCCGCTGAGCCGGCGCGGCGGGGTGTTGCGGCTGGGGATGGCGGACGCGTTCGATGTCTCGGCCATTGACCTGGTCGAGGCGGTGACGCGCGACCAGGTGCAGCCGGTGGTGGTGGCGAAGGAGGGGATCAAGGCGCTGGTGGAGCGTTTCTACGAGCAGGAGGGGCGCTACGAGAAGATCCTGCAGGAACTCGGGGTGGAGGAGGAGCAGCAGGTCGAGGTGGTGGATGAGGAGGCCGAGGCGTTCTCGTTCGAGATGAGCGAGGAGGTGACCGAGGCGCCGATCATCAAGCTGGTCAACTACATGATCCAGCAGGCGGTCAAGCAGAAGGCGAGTGACATCCACATCGAGCCGGACGAGAACCGGTTGCGGGTGCGGTTCCGGGTGGACGGGTTCTTGCGCGAGTTCATCACGCCGCCGAAGAGCTTTCAGACGGCGATCGTCTCGCGCATCAAGATCATGGGCGACATGGACATCGCCGAGCGGCGCGTGCCGCAGGACGGGCGGATCAAGCTGCGCACGAGCAACACGAACGTGGACTTGCGGGTCTCGACGCTGCCGGGGATTTTCGGTGAGAAGGTGGTGATCCGGATCCTCGACGAGGCGTCGATGCTGCTGGGGTTCGATCAGCTCGGGTTTGACGTGCCGCTGCTCGAGCGGTGGCAGCGGATGGCGAACCGGCCGTACGGGATCGTGTTGGTGACGGGCCCGACGGGCAGCGGCAAGACGACGACGCTGTACGCCACGCTGAACCAGCTCAACATGATTGATACGAACATCATCACGGTGGAGGACCCGGTGGAGTACCGGCTCGAGGGGATCACGCAGGTGCAGGTGAACCCGAAGGCGGGGGTGACGTTCGCTACGGGGCTGCGCAGCATTTTCCGCCAGGACCCGGACATCATCATGGTCGGGGAGATGCGCGACGGGGACACGGCGCAGATTTCGGTCAAGGCGGCGCTCACGGGGCACCTGGTGTTTTCGACGCTGCACACGAACGACGCGCCGGGGGCGGTGACGCGGATGCTCGACATGGGCATCCAGCCGTACCTGGTGGCGTCGTCATTGATCGGGGTGGTGGCGCAGCGGCTGACGCGGCGGATCTGCCGAGGGTGCAAGGAGCCGTACGAGCCTGACCTCGATGAGCTGGCCAAGCAGGGGGTCACGCTGGAGCCCGGGACCGTGTTGTACCGGGGGGCGGGGTGCAAGGCGTGTGACGGCACGGGCTACCGGGGCCGCACGGTGATCTTGGAGCTGATGGAGATCAACGAAGAGATCAAGCAGCTCATTATTACGACGAGCGCCTCGACGGCGATCAAGCAGGCGGCGTGCCACGCGGGGATGCGCACGCTCTGGGAGCACGGGCTGCAGAAGGTGCTCGCGGGCGAGACCACGCTCGAAGAGGTGCGCAAGCGCACCGAGCACTTCGAGGAGGAATGATGCCGCAGTATCAGTACCGGGTGATGAGTCGCGGCGGGCAGGAGCTTCGGGGCACGCTGGCGGCGGCGAGCGTGCGCGAGCTGCGCGAGAAGCTCATGGGGCAGGACTACCTGCTGGTGGAGGCCGAGCCGGTGGGCGAGCGGGCGGCCAGGCGCGGCGAGGGGTTGTCGGGCCTGATGCCGGTGCGCAACAAGGACCGGGCGGTCTTTTCGTGGCAGCTCTATACGATGGTGGAGGCGGGCATCCCGCTCACGCGCGCGATCGAGAGCGTGGCGAGTCAGACGAAGAGCCCGAAGCTGCGGGCGGCGACGCAGCAGGTGGTCGAGGCGATCAATACGGGGTTGTCGTTTTCCGAGGCGCTGCGGCGCCATCCGCGGGTGTTCCCGTCGTTTTTCGTGCACATGGTGGAGGTCGGCGAGGTCGGCGGCGTGCTCGACGAGATGCTGCGCCGGGTGGCCGAGTACTACGAGACGCAGGTCGAGCGGCGTTCGCGCATCATGTCGGCGATTTCGTATCCGCTGGTGCTGCTGGTGGGGTGCGTGGGGATCCTGTTTTTTCTGGTGTTGTTCTTGATTCCGCGGCTGTTCGGGCTGTTCGAGAACATGGGGGCGAAGATGCCGGCCGCGACGGTGATCCTGATCGGGCTGGCGAATTTCCTTCGCTCGTACGCGGTGCTGGTGGGGCTGGCGCTGGTGGGGCTGGTGGTGGCGTGGAAGTTCTATACGCGCCGGCCTGCGGGACGGTACGTGCGGGACCGGATCGTGCTGGGGCTGCCGATCGTCGGGTCGCTGGCGACGCGGGTAGTGCTGTCGCGGTTCTCGCACTCGCTGGCGATCATGGTCAACGGGGGGGTGCCGCTGCTGAGTGCGCTGCGGGTGGTGCGCGAGATCGTGGGCAATGCGGTGGTGGAGCGCACGGTGGACGGGATCATCGAGACGGTGAGCGAGGGGGGGCAGGTGCAAGATGAGCTCAAGCGACATGCCTATATACCCGATATGGTAACGAACATGGTCGCGGTGGGCGAGGAGACGGGCGCGCTGGGCGCCATGCTCGAGAAGGTCTCGGGCTACTACGACCGGGAGGTCACCACGGCGATCAATAACCTGACGAAGGTGGTCGAGCCGGTGTTGCTCGTGTTCATGGCGGGCGTGGTGGGTTTCATTGCCATATCGATCCTCGACCCGATTACGGACTTGATCACGACGATTAATCAGTAGGGTTTTTTGAACACATCGGGAATTGCACGACGAAGGAAGGAGAATCCAACCATGAGGCAGTTCCGGAACAAGCGTGGCTTTACACTGGTCGAGATCATCTTGGTGATCATCATCATCGGGATCCTGGCGGCGATCATCGTGCCGAAGTTCGCGGGCCAGAGCGACAAGGCGAAGATCGCGACGACCAAGGCCAACCTCAACTCATTGCGCTCGGCCGTCCGGCTCTGGCAGAGCGACAACGACGGCACGCCGCCGGCGGCGCTTGCCAACCTGGTGCCCAACTACATCCGGGCGATCCCTGAGGAGGCGATCACGCCGAGCACCGACGTGGGCGCGGCCAACGACGGCACCGGCGGCTGGGTCTATACTGCGGCTGACGGCGACGTGTCGGTGAACCTGGCGGGCAACGACTCGAACGGAGACGCGTACGCCGACTACTAGGCCGGCGCTCGATTCCCGGGGTCTTGTCCGGGAGCGAGCTGTGCGCGGATGACGCCGTGTGCTCACCGGCCGGAGTCGGCTGTGTGCGCGGGGGTGTGAGCGTTTCCGCCATGGGCGTTGGCCCGGCGACTGTGGCCGGGCCTCGGACGTGGGCCGCGTGGGCGCAGGTCTGAGGCAGGTCTGAAGCGGGTCTGAAGCAGGCCTGAAGCAGGTCCGAAGGGGAGCGCGGGCGCGTGAGGAGCTGATGATGCACGAGACAGGGCCATCGAGCCACGCGATGCTCTACGCCATCGGCGGGCCGGCCAAGGGGCGGAAGATTCTCCTGGGCCAGGACGTGGTGACGGTGGGCCGTCGTGAGAACATGGCGGTGATGATCGAGGACCCGAAGTTGTCGGGCCATCACGCCGACATCGTGTGCACGGACGGCGCGCACCTGCTGCGTGACTGCATGAGCACCAACGGCACGTACGTCAACGGGGAGCTCACGGCCGAGGCGCGGCTCGTGGAGAACGACCGCATCCACATGGGGCGCAGCGAGTTCATTTTCACGAGTCTGGAGAAGCTCGATGAGGTGGAGGCGATGCTCGCGACGCCCGACGCGGCGCAGGGGGTGACGGACACGGGAACCTCGCCGCTGAGCACGCCGAAGGTGCAGATGTCGCTGGCGACGCAGTCGGTGCAGGTGGCGACGGTCTATAGTGACGAGGAGCTGGCGACGGCGCACAAGAAGCTGTGCCTGCTCTACGAGATTTCGCGCCGGATCAACGTGCTCTCCGAGCTGGATTCCCTGCTCGAGCTGCTGGTGATGACGATCCTCGAGCAGATGAACGCCGACCGCGCGGTGCTGCTGCTGCCGGACGCGGCGACGGGTGAGCTGGCGCCGGCGGTGACGAAGTGCCGCGACATGCGGGCCACCGGCGAGCCGGTACAGGTGAGCGAGACGATCGTGGAGCAGGCGGTGGCGTCGCGCCAGTCGATCCTGACGGAGGACGCGGGCAGCGACGAGCGGTTCTCGGGCGGCGAGAGCATCGAGCTGGTGGGCATCCGCTCGGCGATGTGCGTGCCGCTGCTGGCCAACGACACGGTGGTGGGCGTGACGTACGTGGACAAGCTGTCGCGTACGTTGGCGTTTGCTGCGGAGGACCTGGAGTTTCTGACCGTGCTGTGCAATTCGGCGGCGATCAGCATCGAGAACGCGCGTCTGTTCTCCGAGGTGCAGGCGACCAACCGCGAGGTGATGGAGGCCCACCGGCGGCTGGAGGCGTCGTACCGGGAGCTCGAGGCGACGCAACAGAAGCTGATCCAGGCCGAGAAGATGTCGTCGCTGGGCCGGTTGGTGGCGGGCATCGCGCATGATTTGAAGAACATTTTGACGTCGGTATCGGGGTACGCGCAGCTTCTGAAGATGCCGGCCACGGACGAGAAGCGCGCGACGTACGTGGAGCGGCTCAACGAGACGGCGGCGATGTGCACGCGCATGGTGCGTGATCTGCTCGGGTTCGCGCGTGAGGATGAGGTCAGGCCGGAGCCGACGAACGTCGGTGGGCTGCTCGACGAGGTGGTGGGCATGGTGCGCAGCCGCGCCGAGGAGGCCGGGGTGGAGATTGTGCGCGAGTTGGCGGCCGAGCTGCCGACGGTGCGGCTCGACGCGCTGCAGATGACGCGCGTGTTGACGAATTTGATGACGAACGCCATCCAGGCGATGGCTGAGACGGAGGGGCCGCGCCGGTTGACGCTGAGCGCGGCGCCGGAGGGCGAGCGGGTGCGGCTCGTCATCGAGGACACGGGCCCGGGCATCCCCCGGGAGATCATCGGCAAGATCTTCGATCCGTTCTTCACGACGAAGCCGAAGGGCACGGGCACGGGGCTCGGGCTGAGCGTGTGCCAGGGGATCGTGGGCGCGCACGGCGGGGAGATCGGGGTGGAGTCTTCGCCCGGTGCGGGGACGCGTTTTACGGTGCGGATGCCGATTGCCGGCCCGTCGCGCCAGGGTGCGACGGCGGGCGAGGCAGTGGAGCAGGGTTGATGGGCAGCCCGGAGACAGCAGCGAGCACGCCGGGCCAGGCGACGATCCTCGTCGTTGATGACGAGGCGTTTGTGCGCGAGCTGCTCTCGAGTTTCCTGAGCGCGCTCGGTTTTGTGGTGCACGAGGCCGAGAACGGCGAGCAGGGCGTCCGGATGGCCACGGAGCACCGCTACGATATTGTGTTCACCGACATCAAGATGCCGGGGATCACGGGGGAGCAGGTGCTCGAGCGGGTCAAGGCGATTGACCCGACGACGCAGGTGGTGGTGATCACGGGCTACGGCTCGGTCGAGTCGGCGGTCGAGTGCATGAAGCTGGGCGCGTTCGACTACGTGGGCAAGCCGTTCCACCTCGAGGAGATCGAGATCCTGGTCAAGCGCGCGCTCGAGCGGGGCGAGCTCCAGGCGCTCGTGGGGCTCTACAAGGTGAGCCAGTCGGTGTTTTCGACGGTGCGTTTCGACGAGCTGCTCGGGCAGATCATCAAGCTGACGGTGCAGGTGCTGCGGGCGGACGAGGCGTCCATCATGCTCTTCGACGCGCGGGGCCAGCTCTACATCGCCGCGAGCAGCGGGCTGGGCGACGAGGTGTTGCGCTCGACGCGGGTGGCGCTGTGCGAGCCGATCGCAGGGCGCGTGGCGGCCGAGGGCAAGCCGGTGATCCTGGGTGAGGAGATCAACGGGCGGTATCCGGCGGGGGACCGCCGCGGGCTGATCAGCTCGTCGATCGTGCACCCGATCATTACGAAGAACAAGGCGTTTGGCATTCTGAACGTGAACCGGGTGGCGATGCCGGAGGCGTTCACGCAGGGGGACCTGAACAAGGCGACGATTTTCGTCTCGCACATCGCGCAGGCGATTGAGAACGCGAAGCTTTTCGATGAGCTCAATGCCAAGGTCGAGGAGCTGAACCAGGCCTACGAGCAGCTCGAGTTCCGGCAGCAGCAGGTGGTGCAGGCCGAGAAGCTCTCGGCGATCGGCAACCTGGTTGCGGGGGTGGCGCACGAGTTGAACAACCCGCTCACGGCGGTGATGGGCTTTTCCGAGTTCTTGCTGACGGCCGAGTGCCCGGAGGAGGTCAAGGCGACGCTGCGCAAGATCCACAGCGCGGCGAACCGCTGCCGCAAGATCATCCAGAACCTGCTGAGCTTCAGTCGCGATCAGGAGTCGCGCCACCGGATGAGCGACCTGAACGAGTTGGCGGCCGACGTGCTGGAGTTCTCCGGGCGCGCGCTGCTCGACAAGGGGATCGAGGTGGTGGCCGACTACGAGGCGGGGCTGCCTGAGGTGCGCGTGGATGCGGACCGGATGAAGCAGGTGGTGCTGGGGGTGGTCAACAACGCGATCGCTGCGATGGAGGGGCGTCCGGGCCCGGTGCTGCGGGTGCGGACGTGGTCGCGGCAGCGGACGGTGTTTTTGAGCGTGAGCGACAATGGGGTCGGGATTCCCGAGGAGCACCTGACGAAGGTGTTCGACCCGTTTTTCACGACCCGGGAGGTCGGCCAGGGCGTTGGGCTTGGGCTGAGCACGTGCTACGCGGTGGTGCAGAAGTTCGGCGGCACGGTCAACGTGGAGAGCGAGCTGGGCGCGGGCACGACGTTCACGATCGAGCTGCCGCTGGGTGAGCCGGAGCCGGTCGAGACGCGGTACGTGCCGGTCGAGCTGGACCGGTCCCGCAAGCAGGGGCGGATCCTGGTGGTCGAGGACGAGGACGACCTGCGCGCGATGTACCAGGTGGTGCTGGGGGGCGAGGGCTACGAGGTGGTGCTCGCGCCGGACGGCGCGGCGGGCATCGAGGCGCTGGCGCAGGGGCCGTACGATGTGATCGTGCTCGACATGAAGATGCCGGGCACGGACGGGGCGGACTTTTGCGCGCACGTCGAGGCGACGTGCCCGGAGGAGATGAAGAAGGTGCTGTTTGCGACCGGCGACTCGGTGAGCGAGCGGACGCGGCGGTGGATCGAGCGCACGGGGCAGCCGGTGCTGAACAAGCCGTTCGATGTCGAAGAGCTTTTCGAGGGGGTGCGCGCCTGCGAGCAGGCCGCGGCGCGGCGCTAGGCCGGCGCGCCGGCTCGAGGGCGCGTGTCGCGCTTCCCGCCTTTCCTCCCCTTTCCTTCCTGCGAGTTGAGTTGTGTTTCTTTTGTCCCTGTTTGGTTTCTCGGAGACCGAGCCCTGAGTGGAGCCCCTTCCGGGCCGATTGATGTCGTCGAGCGCCGTCGAGCCGAGACATGCGCTGAGCTGTGCTCAGTCGCCCCTGACGGGGCTCAGGGGTTTCTGGGCGAGTTGGCCGCCACGGGCTTGCCCTGCTTCGCTGAAGCTTCGCAGGGCTGGCGCCCGAGGCTACTCCCAGTCGCCGCTACGCGGCTCTGGATAACGTGCGGGTGCATCGTTGGCTACGCGGAACGTCCACCCGTCAGGTGAGCGGCCCTTCGATTGGCCGCCACGGGCTTGCCCTGCTTCGCTGAAGCTTCGCAGGGCTGGCGCCCGAGGCTACTCCCAGTCGCCGCTACGCGGCTCTGGATAACGTGCGGGTGCATCGTTGGCTACGCGGAACGTCCACCCGTCAGGTGAGCGGCCCTTCGATTGGCCGCCACGGGCTTGCCCTGCTTCGCTGAAGCTTCGCGGGGCTGGCGCCCGAGGCTACTCCCAGTCGCCGCTACGCGGCTCTGGATAACGAGCGGGTGCATGGTTCGCTACGCGGAACGTCCGCCCGTCAGGTGAGCGGTCCTTCGATGAGAACGGCCCCTTATCCGAAGAGTCGGTCCGTGCTTGGGGCTGGCCGGTGCGTTGGTGTGTCTGCTAGGATTCGAGCGGAACCAACGCGTGACGGATTCGGCAGCGAGGTACAGGCATGGGCAGTGACACGTGGTCGGTGGTGCAGGACGGGTACGAGGCCGGGCGCGCGGGGCATTTCGCCACGGTCTTTTCGCTTGCGAACGGTGTGGTGGGGACCCGCGGCACGGACGAGGAGTCGCGCGCGGGCGTGCCGTCGACGTACGTTGCCGGGACGTTCACGAGGGACCATCTCGGGTTCAAGATGCTGCCGAACACGCCGAACTGGCTCTCGACACGGCTCACGGCCAACGGCGAGCGCTTCGAGCCCGGGTCGTCGCGGCTCGAGGGCTACCGGCGCACGCTGGCGCTCAGGGAGGGGGTGGTCCGGCGCGAGGTGGTGTGGCGGGTGGGCGGCGCGAGGCTGCGTATCGAGAGCGAGCGGTTCTTGTGCCTGACCGAGCCGCGGGTGGCCGCGATGCAGTACGGCGTGACGGTCGAGGCGGGCACGGTGCAGCTTTTTGTGGAGACGGGCTTCGATCTGGACGCGCCGTTTCGGGGCGAGCGTACGATCGAGACGCTCACGGCGGGGGCGCGGGACGGGGGCCTGCTCGTCGTGAGCGAGACGACGGCGTCGGGCGTCCGGATCGCCTCGGCCGCGCGGGTCGCGGCGAGCACGGGCGGCGCGGGGACGCCGGTGCGTGAGGGCGACCTGCTGCTGGAGCGTTTCGAGGTCGAGCTGCGTGCCGGGGAGTCGTTCCGGTTCGAGAAGGTCGTTGGTTTCTCGACGAGCCGCGACGGCGCGCCGGCGGTGTCCGGGGCGGGGGACGTGGCCGAAGCGGCACTGGCTGCGGCGCGGACGGCGGCGCAGGCCGGGTACGCGGGCTTGCTCGAGCGGCACCGCGCGGCGTGGGCGCGGGAGTGGGCGGCGTGCGCGGTGGCGATCGAGGGCGACGCGCGGGCCGAGCGGGCGCTGCGTTACTCGATGTTCCAGTTGCTCGGGGCGGTCTCGCGCGACGACGAGCGGGTGAGCCTGGGCGCGAAGCTGCTGAGCGGCGACGGCTACCGCCATCACGTGTTCTGGGACACGGAGCTGTTCATGATGCCGATGTTCGTGCACACGCAGCCGGCGGTCGCGCGGGGGATGCTGCGCTACCGCTTCGGGACGCTCGACGGGGCGCGGCGCAACGCGGCGGCGAACGGCTACCGGGGCGCGTGGTTCCCGTGGGAGAGCGCGGACGACGGCCGCGAGGCGTGCCCGACGAAGTGGGTTGACGAGGCCGGCGGCGAGCACCCGATCCGGTGCGGCGAGTTCGAGCTGCACAGCGGGTGCGACGTGGCGGAGGCGGTGCGGTATTACGTGCGCGTGACGGGCGACGAGACGCTGCTGTGGGAGGGCGGCGTCGAGATGCTGCTCGAGATGGGGCGGTTCTGGGCGTCGCGCGTGGTGTGGAACGAGGCGGCGGCGCGGTACGAGCTGCACCACGTGATGGGGCCCGACGAATGGCACGAGGACGTCAACAACAGCGCGTACACCAACGTGCTGGTTCAGCGGGCGCTGCGCACCGCGGTCGGCGTGGCCGAGCGGATGCGCCGCGAGCGGCCCGACGAGTGGGGGGCGCTCGCCGGGCGGATCGGTCTTGAGCCGGCCGAGCTCGACGAGATGACGCGGGTCGCCGACGGGATGTTCATCCCGTTCGACCCGGCGACGAAGCGCTACGTGGAGTTCGACGGCTTCGACTCGCTCACGCCGTTCGAGGGCGACCCGCGGCGGGCGCACACGGTCTTCATGTCGGAGGACGAGCGGCGGCAGGTGAAGATCGTCAAGCAGGCGGACGTGATCATGCTGCTCTACCTGCTCTGGGAGGAGCACGAGCTCGACGTGATCCGGGCGAACTGGGACTATTACGTGCCGCTGACCGAGCACAACACGTCGCTGAGCGCCTCGACGCACGCGATCGTGGCGGCGTGGCTCGGCAAGGTGGATGAGGCGTACGAATTCTTTGTGGAATCGGCCGAGGCGGACCTCGGCCCGACGCGGCCGGACACCGACGGCGGGCTGCACGGGGCGGCGATGGGCGGGACGTGGATGGCCGTGGTGCACGGCCTGTGCGGGATCCGGTTGAGCGACGAGCACGTGGAGATCGCGCCGCACCTGCCGGCGCACTGGACGGGCGTGACGGTGCCGCTGATGTGGCGCGGCATCCGGTTTACTGTTGCGGTGTCGCCCAGGGCGATTGAGGTCACGAACGCGGACGAGGCGCGCGGGTTGCCGCTCAAGGTCTCGGGTGCGGTGCGTGAGTGCGCGCCGGGCGCGTCGGTGCGTTTCCCGGGGCGTTTGGAGCGGGCCTGATTCGCCTCGCCGGTTACCGACCACCGCCCCGGTGTTGGTTTCCTATGTTTGCTGGCGGCGGCCCGGCGCCATGCGGCGTGCGGGTGTCGGCTCTCATGCGGTATCCGGGGCCGGCCCTCGCTTGGGTATCTGGACAGCCAATTCGGTGATGATTCCGAGGCGGAGGCGGTCACGGGCGGCTTCACGCTCGAGTCCTTAGCCCGGATTTCTCACGCCAGCGCCGGTGCCTGGCCATGGTCTGAACCGCCCTGCGGTGACTGGAAGTAGCCACGGGCGCCGGCCCTGCGAAGCTCCAGCGAAGCAGGGCAAGCCCGTGGGGGCGGCACCCGACGAGAACAGAGGCCCGTCAGGGGGGGATTGAGGCCTTGGCGATCACGTTGAATCGCCCCTGACGGGGCTCTGAGTGTTTGCGGCCAACGCCAACCACGGGCTGGCGGGGCAGTTGAAAAAGTCCGCCGTTGTTCTTCGGAGCTGTGTCCCGAAGGGACTGCACGACCCGAGCTTGTTAGCGCAAGCGACCTTGTCGAGGGGCGAGGCGCCACCCTGGGTCGGCGGGCAATACCCACGAGGTATCCTAAAAGGGTTGCATAGGGGCGGCTCTCGGGCCGCGTCTTTGTCCTCGACGAGAGGTTTATGAAACCCTTTTAGGATATTGTCCCTGCGTTGTCTCGATACCCAGGGCGGCGCTTCGCCCCTCGGCAGGCT
>CAZJXV010000051.1:0-18854 GCA_964550015.1 uncultured Verrucomicrobiota bacterium | reverse complement strand
GGCTTCTCGCCCCAGTAGTCGGCGTTCGCCTCCAGCACGATCCGCACGCCCTTGTCCCAGTCCCGGAACTTGAACGGCCCGGTGCCCGCAGGCACGCTGACCGGCTTGCCGTATTGTTCGCCGTACTTGCGGATCGCAGTCGGGCTCGGGATGTAGGCGAAGTGCATCGTGAGGTACTGAAGGAACACGCCGCAAGACTCCTTGAGCCGGAACCGCACGGTCGCCGCGTCGGGGGCGTCCACGCTCTCGACGATGCTGTCCATGTCCATCGCGTTCCAGTACTTGTTCGGCCCGCCGACGCCGTAGAACGGGTGCGTCTTGTCGAACTGGCGGCGGAAATGGAACACGACAGCCGCGCTGTCGAAGGGCGTCCCGTCGTGGAACCGCACATTGGAGCGCAGGTGGAAGGTGTACTCGAGCCCGTCGTCGGAGATGTCCCAGCGCACCGCGAGCGCGGGCCCGACCTCGAACCGTTCTCCGACGTACCGGACGAGCCCGTCGTAGATGTTGTCGCACACCTTGAGCGACTCGCCGTCCTCCTCCTTGGCCGGGTCGAGGCCCTTCGAGTCGGAGCCGCGGCCCCATACGATCACGTCCTTTGCTGACAGGCTCTTCTCGTCGTCGCCGCGGCGCGGCCCGCACCCGGGCCCAAGCGCCACGGCACACACAACAAGAAAAGCCCATAAGACTGCTCGTCTCATGGGCCGTTCCTCCTCCGCTGATGTTCGGAAGGTTTTGCTCAGCGGCGGCCGCCCCGGGGCGGCCCATCGCGCCGGCCGCCGCGGTCACGGTCACGCCCGCCGCGGTCGCGGTCTCGTCCGCCCCGATCTCGGCCGCCACGGTCGCGATCTCGGCCTCCGCGGTCCCGCCCGCCGCGGTCACCCGAAGGGCGCCTGGGGCGCTCGGGCGCGTCGGGATTCAGCACAGCGCGCCGGCTCAGGTTGACGCGGCCCCGGTCGTCCACTTCAGTGACCTTGACCATGATCTCGTCGCCGACACGGACCTCGTCCTCGACGCGCTCGACGTAGTGGTCGGCGAGCGCCGAGATGGGCACCATGCCTTCCTGGCCCGGGAGCACTTCGACGAACGCACCGATCTCGATGATGCGCGTGACGGTGCCCCGGTAAATCTTGCCGACCTCGACCTCCGCGGTGAGGTCCTCGATCCACTTGACCGCCTTCTGGGCCCGCTCCGCGTTGTTCGACAGGATGCTGACCTTGCCGGTGTCTTCAATGTCGATCTGCACGTCGAGCGTGCTGGTGATCTGGCGGATGACCTTGCCGCCGGGGCCGATCACCGTGCCGATCCTCTCCGGGTTGATCATGATCTGAGTGATCCGCGGCGCGTACGGCGACAGGTCGTCGCGGGGCGCGCTGATCGCCTCGTTCATCTTCCCGAGAATGTGCAAGCGGCCCGCCTTCGCGCGCTCCATCGCCTCGCCGAGCACCTCGTTGCTGATCCCGGCGATCTTCATATCCATCTGGAACGCCGTGATCCCCTCGGCCGTGCCGGCGAGCTTGAAGTCCATATCGCCCAGGGCGTCCTCGGTCCCGAGGATGTCCGTGAGCACGCGAACCTTGCTGTCCTCGAGGACCAGTCCCATCGCGACGCCCGCCACCGGAGCCTTGGTGGGGACTCCGGCATCCATGAGCGCCAGCGACCCCCCGCACACGCTCGCCATGGACGACGAGCCGTTCGACTCGAGGATCTCGGACACCAGCCGCACCGTGTAGGGAAACGTCTCCTCGTCGGGCAGCACGGCCTTGATCGCCCGCTCGGCCAGGTGGCCGTGGCCGACGTCGCGCCGGCTGGGCCCGCGGATCGGCTTGCACTCGCCGGTGCAGAACGGCGGGAAGTTGTAGTGGAGCATGAACTTCTTACTCTCTTCGCCCACGAGCGTGTCGGAGCGCTGCTCGTCGGACTCGCCCCCGAGGGTTGCGAGCGCGAGCGCCTGGGTCTCGCCCCGGGCGAACAGCGCCGAGCCGTGGGCACGCGGCATGATGCCGACCTCGACCGAGATCGGCCGCACTTCGTCGAGGCCGCGGCCGTCAATCCGCCTGCCTTCGTCGAGCACGAGCCTCCGGAGGAGGTTCTTCTCCACCTCCTTGATAGCGAGGCTGACCTGCTTGGGGGTGGGTGCGTCCTCGGGCGGCTTCTGACCCTCGGGCAGGTCCGGGAGCAAGGCCTCGCGCACCTTCTCGTGCAGTTCGCCCAGCGCGTCGCTCCGCGCCGCCTTCTCCTTGATGGTGAGGCGGTCGAGCAGGTCGGGCCCCATGATGTCCTGGACCTTCCCAAGCAGCTCGTCGGAGACGACGATGAGCTCCGCCTCGATCTTCGGCTTGCCGGCCGCGCGCTGGAGCTCCTCGATGCCGCGGATGATGCTGCGCACCTGCTCGTGGCCGAAGCTGATCGCCTCGAGCAGCTTGGCCTCGCTCACGACCGCCGCCCCACCTTCGACCATCGTCACGGCCTCGGCCGTCCCCGCAAGCACCATCTCGAGCTCGAGGTTATTGGAGCTCTCGATGTCCGGGTTCACGATCAACTCACCGTCGCGCAGCCCCACGCGGACGCCCGCGACCGGCCCGTTGAATGGGATGTCGGAGACGGCCAGCGCCGCCGAGGCGCCCACGATGGCGAGCACGTCGGGGTCGTTCTGATCGTCCGCGCTGATGACGTGGATGATCACCTGCACTTCGTTGAAGAACCCCTTCGGGAACAGCGGCCTCAGCGGCCGGTCCGTCAGGCGGCACGTGAGGACCTCTTTCTCGGTGGGACGGCCTTCGCGCTTGATGTAGCCGCCGGGGAACCGCCCCGCGGCGCTCGTGATCTCACGGTAGTCCACGGTCAGGGGAAAGAAGTCGATCCCCGCGCGCGGCTCCGCCATGGTGGCGGCGGCAAACACGATCGTGTCGCCGCACTGGACCGTCACAGCGCCGTTGGCCTGTCGGCCCATCTTGCCCGTCTCGATAATCAGCTCCTTGCTCCCGACGGGCACACTGACTCTTTGTACTGTCGCGTTCAACTCAGATTCTCCCTCTTACATCACATCAGGTAAGTCGGCCCGGCACCCGGCTACTTGCGCAGGTTGAGCCGTTTAATCAAGGCTTGGTAACGTTCCGGATCGGTCTCGTGCAGATAATCGAGAAGTCTGCGCCGCCGCCCAACCAGCTTGAGCAAGCCGCGCCGGCTGTGGTGGTCCTTCTTGTGCGTCTGCAAATGCTCGGTGACATCATTGATGCGTTCCGTCAGCAGCGCGACTTGCACGTCCGACGAACCGCTGTCGCGGCCATGGAGGCCGAACTCCTTCATGATCTCGGCTTTTCTCGCCTTGTTCAGCACAACCGTCACCTCTCCGTTTCACGGTGTGTCCTTCAATCCCCCTAAACCACGGATGGGTCTCTTCGTCCCCTGACGTCGGCGAAATCGTCAGCCGTAGTCTAAGGCTCTGCGCGCCGTCTGCGCTCGTCCGTCCGCCCGCTCGCCTCGTTCGCTCCCGGCGCCCCCCGCGCCAGAAGGCGGCGGGCCTCGAGCTCGTCGCGGCGGATCTGCTCGCGCAGCAGCGCGACGCTATCGAACCGAATCTCCTCGCGGAGCTTCCTGATAAAGATCACTTCGAGGTCGCGGCCGTACACTTCCTCGTTGAAGTCAAACACATGGACCTCAACGGCCCGCGAAACCTCGTTCGGGTCCTCGAACGTCGGCCGGAACCCGATGTTCAGCACGCCGCCGAGCACGCGCTCGCCCAACCGAACACGAACGGCATATACACCGCTCGGCGGCACCACCTCGTTGTGCGGATCGATGTTGGCCGTCGGATACCCGATCCTCCGGCCGCGCGTCGCCCCGTGCACGGCGGTCCCGAGCAGCGAGAACGGCCGGCCGAGAAACGCGGCTGCCTGCTCGAGCTCGCCCCCCTGCACGAGCGTACGCACCACGGTGCTGTTGACGACCACGCCGTCAATCCGCACCGGCTCGATCACCTCAACGTCGAAACCGAGGCGCCGGCCCCATTGTTGCAGAAACCGTGCATCACCGGAAGCATTTTTTCCGAACCGGTTCGTGGCCCCCACAACCATCGCGGCCAGCCGGAACTTCACGGCAAGGAGCTCTTCGACGAATCTCCCCGCCTCGATCTCGGCAAACGAGCGGTCGAAGCGCACCTCCACGCACACGTCAATGCCTTGCGCCTCAATGAGTTGGAGCTTGTGCGCCGGGGACGTCAGCAGCAGCCCTTCCTCGTGACGACCCAGCACTGCGCGCGGGTGAGGGTCGAAGGTAACGACCGCGCTCAACCCGCCATGGAGGCCCGCCAACTCGACCACCCGCCTGAGGATCGCCTGGTGGCCCAGGTGAAGGCCGTCGAACGTGCCGATCGTGACCACGGCCGGCGCGCCAGCCAGCGGCTCCATTGTGCGCAAGCCATGAATGATTCTCATCTAGGGCCGCACTCCCTGTTTCCGAATCGCACGATCGGTCGGCATGAGCAGGGTGTAGATCTCGTCCGTGCTCAGTTGCTCGAGCGCCTCGAGCGTGACGGCGTCCTCGATCGAGAAGAACCCGGATTTCGTCCGCCGCAGCCATGCCATCGCCCCGCCGCAGCCGAGCACCTCGCCGATGTCGGCGCACAGCGTGCGGATGTATGTGCCCTTCGAGCACCGGACGTGGAACGTCGCCTCCGGCGGCGCGAATTCACGCAGATCAATCTCGTAGATTCGCACCGGCTTGGGCTCGCGCTTGACCTCGATCCCCTGGCGGTGCAGCTTGTAGAGGCGTTTGCCGCCGACCTTCTTGGCCGACACCATGGGCGGGATCTGCTCGATGTCCCCCCGGAAGCGGTCGAGCGCCCGCTCGAACTCCTCGATGGTCACGTTGACCGGCCGCTGCTCGAGGAGCGTGCCGTCCAGGTCCTGCGTGTCCGTGATCGTGCCCAGCCGCACCGTCGTCGTATATTCCTTGTCGTCGTCCACAAAGTAGCGCACCGCCTTGGTCGCCTTGCCCACGGCGAGCACGAGCACGCCCACGCCGATGGGGTCGAGCGTGCCGAGGTGCCCAATCTTGCGGATACCGAGGATGCGTCGCGCCCGGTCCACGACGTCGTGCGACGTGATGCCCGCGGGCTTATCAATGACAAGGAATCCGTTCACGCGCCTCCTCCCGTGGCGTCGACATCGAGCGCCTGTCCGATGAGTGTCACGATCGTGCCCTCCACCTCGTCGAGCCCGCCTTCGACCGTGCAGCCCGCCGCGTTCGGGTGCCCGCCGCCGCCGAGGCCCGCCGCGATCCGCCCGACGTGCATCGCCGGAGTGTTCGAGCGCAGACCGACGCGCACGCTGCGCCCGCCCGGCTGCTCGCGCAGGATGGCGGCGACCTCCACCCCGCGCACGCTGCGCGCGTACTGCACGAAGCGCTCCGTGTCCTCCATCACTGCGCCGGCCTCCGCAAGCATCGTCTGCGTCACCCGCATGGTTGCGAGCCTCCCGTCGTGCCACACGCGAAGCGTTCCCAGCGCCCGGCCGAGCAACGCCTGGCGCCGCGCCGGCCACGAGCCGAACACGTGCCGCCAGAGCGCGAACGGCTCCGCCCCCCGCTCGACGAGCGAGGCGGCCACCCGCAGCGCCCGGGGCGTCGTATTGGTGAACGAAAACCCGCCCGTGTCGGTCACGATCGAGGCGTACAGGCACACGGCCATCTCGCGGGTCACCTCGACCCCCCACGCCTCGAAGAGCCCGTAGAGCATCTCACCCACGGACGAGGCGGTCGCGTCAACCCAGTTGATCGTACCGAACCGCGTGTTCGATTCGTGATGGTCAATGTTGACGAGCACCGGGAAATCGGCGCGCGTAAACGGCGGTGCCTTCCCCACCCGATCGAGCGCTGCCGTATCGAGCCCCACGGCCACATCGAAAGACACCCCGGCGGGATACTCGGTAGCGACGCGCTCGGGCCCCGGCAGGAAGCTGTACTGCTCCGGCAAGGGCGAGGGCGACCAGAGCCACACCTGCTTGCCGCGCGAGTGCAGCGCCTCGGCGAGCGCCAGCCCCGAGCCTACGCAATCGAGATCAGGATCCACGTGGGTGAAGAGCAGAAACCGCTCACCCGCTTCAAACGCGGCCACCACCTCCCGGCGCAACGTTGCACCCGTGTCCGGCTGGTGGCGTGGGACTTCCTTCATGCTCTCGATCCGTCCTCGGACCCCTCAGGTCCGTCCCTGGCCTGCGCCGATTCGTCCTCTCGGGGCTCCTCCGTCCCCGGCGGCGCCTCGTCGCGATCGTGGATTTCGGTCAGCAGCTCCTCGACGCGGTACACGGCATCGAGGCTCCGGTCCAGCTTGAACTGCAACCGGGGCATCGTGCGAATCGTCACGCGCTGCCCGAGCAGGTGCTGGATGAACCCGGCCGCCTTGTTGAGCTCGTTCATCGTCGTCCGCCGCTGCTTCTCGTCGCCCATGATGCTGACACGTACGAGGGCGTGCTTGAGATCGGCCGAGATCTCCACGTGCGTCACCGTCGTGAACCCCACCCGCGGGTTGCTGAGGTCGCGCTGGATGATCTGGCTGATCTCGCGCTTGAACAGCTCGCTGACCTTGTGCAAACGGACGGAAGCCATGTCTCTCCGAAAACCCTCTCCTGCTCGCCGGCTAGAGGAACGTGAGACTGTAATCAACAAGCTCGATTCCGCGCTCCTTCTCGACCAGGTCCACGATCTTCGACAACACCTGGTTCGAGAATCTTTGGTCGTTGCTGGCGTGGGCGATGCCGACCACCCCGTGCCGGAGCGCGTCGCCGCCGTCAACTTCGGCGACCGAGACGTTGAACTTGTTTCGAATCCGGTCCCGGAGGCTGCGCATCAGCATGCGCTTGTCTTTGAGGCTCTGGGCTTCGGGAATCCGCAGGGCCAACTCGAGCAGGCCGACAATCATGGTTCAGGGGCGCTCACAGCGTCTGCGCCACCTTCTCGTGCTTAAAGATACGGATTATGTCGCCGACTTCGATGTCCCCCCAGCCCTCGAGACGGATGCCGCACTCGTAGCCGGTCTGAACCTCGCGCACCTCGTCCTTGAAGCGTCGCAGCGACGCGAGGTTGCCCGACCAGAGCACTTCGTCGTTGCGCTCGAGCTTCGCCTTGGCATTGCGCTGCACGAGGCCCTCGCGCACGTAGCACCCGGCAATCATGCCGAATGAGGACGATTCGAACACCTGGCGCACTTCCGCCAGGCCGATCTCGACCTCCCGGATTTCCGGTTCAAGCAGGCGTTCCATCGCCTGCCGGATGTCCTCGATCGCCCGGTAGATGACCTCGAAAAAGAACATCGGCACGCCGTCGCGTTTGGCCGCTTCCTCGGCGTCGCCGTCCGCCTTGACACGGAACCCGATAATTGAGGCGTCCGAAGCGGCCGCGAGCATCACGTCGGAGACGTTGACGTCGCCGACGTTGGAGTGCACGACGCTCAAGCCCACCTTCTCCGTGGCGAGCGATTCGAAATTGCCCGCCAGCGCCTCGACCGAGCCCTGGACGTCGGCCTTGATGATAACCTTCAGCTCGTTCTTCTCGCCGGCCGCCTGCAGGCCGAAGAGTTCCTCGAGTGTGGTGGGCCTCGGGCGTTCCGCCGCCGGAGCGGGTTTCGCGGTCTTGACCGCCTCGGCCGCGCGGCGCGTCTGCCGCTCGTTACGAAACACGCGGAACGCCGCCCCTGCGGGCGGGGAGCCGCTCAGGCCCAAAACTTCCACAGGAATCGAGGGCGCCGCCTCGGCGACCAGCGTGCCCCGATCGTCTACCAGTGCCTTGACCTTGCCGAAGTACTCGCCGCTCGCCACGAAGTCCCCGACCCTGAGGGTGCCGTTGCGCACGATCACGGAGGCGACGGCGCCGCGGCCCGCATCGAGCTTCGACTCGATCACGGTCCCCTCGGCGCGGCGCAACGGATTGGCCCGGAGCTCGAGGATCTCCGCCTGCAGCAGGATCATCTCCAGCAAATGCTCCAGACCGTCCTTGGTGAGCGCCGAGACGTTGCACATGATCGTCTGGCCGCCCCAATCCTCCGGCATGAGCCCGCGCTCGCCGAGCTGGCGCTTGACGCGGTCCGGATCGGCCGCCGGCAGGTCCGTCTTGTTGACCGCCACGAGGATCGGTACACCCGCGGTGCCGGCGTGGTTGATCGCCTCGACCGTCTGCGGCATCACGCCGTCGTCGGCCGCCACGACCAGCACAACGAGGTCGGTCGTCGTCGCGCCGCGCTGCCGCATCGCGGTGAACGCCTCGTGGCCCGGCGTATCAATAAACGTGATGATCTGGTCGTTGAACACGACCTTCGACGCGCCGATGTGCTGCGTGATCCCGCCCGACTCCCCGGCCACGACCTGCGTATCGCGGATCGCGTCGAGCACCGAGGTCTTGCCGTGATCCACGTGCCCCATCACGGTCACCACCGGCGGCCGAGGCTCCAGATGCTCCGGTTCCGGCTCGGGAAGCGCCAGCTCCACCTCGATGCCCATCTCCTGGCCGAGGATCACGATGGCATCTTCATCGAGCTCCGCGTCCGGATGCGACTCGACGCCAAGGTCATCGAGCACCACGCGCAACGCCTCCACACTCTTGTGGAACATCCGCGCCAGCGCCCCGACCGTCGGGAGCTGCTCGATCTTGACGTGCGTGACCTCCGGCTCGACCTTCTTCGGCGGTGGCTCCTTGACCTTCGGGCGCTCGGCCGCCGGGGCGGCCGGACGCTTCGGCCATGGCACCCGCCGGCGCACCACCTTCCGAATGATCTTCTTGATGACCTTCTTCTTCGCGGCCTTCTCGGCGGGCGCGGGCGGCGCCGTGGATTCGCCGCCCAGTTGCGCCGCCAGGGACTCAAGCTGCTCCTTGGCGACGACCGAGGCCGCGGGAGGCGCTTCCTTGGCGGGAGGTTCCGGCGGCTTCTCAGGCCACTTGACGACGACCGCTTCGCCGTCAGGACCCAGAAGGCTCTCGTCCGACGGCTTCTGCTCTGTATCCGGTGCGGCTTCGGGGGGCGCCTCGACCGGCGCCGCGACTTCCTCGGCCGGCGCTTCCACCAGGGGCTCCTCGACGGCGACGGCGGCCTCTTCCTCGGCAACCTTCTTCGTGACCACCTTCTTCGTGACCACCTTCTTCGTGGCCACCTTCTTCGTGACCACCTTCTTCGTGGCCACCTTCTTCTTCACAACCTTTTTCTTAGCCACCTTCTTGGCGGCTTTCTTCGGCGGTTTCTTCTTCGCCGGCTTCTTCTTGATCTTGCTTTTTTGTGGCGTGCGGATGATCTTGGCCCCCACCGGCACGCCGGCGAGCTTCATCGCCACCTTAACGCTGAGCTCGTTCACGACCTTTTCGTCGAGCGCCGCCGTCGTGGACTTGATCTCGTGACCGAGCTCGTGGCAGTGCTTGATGAACTCCGCCGGCGTGATGCCAAGGCTCTTCGCGACCGTTGTGGCGCTGCGCTTACTCACCGGCCTCGCCCCCCTTGTCAGAGCCCGGGCTCGGTGTCGTCCGTGGTTGCTCTTCGTCCTCGGACGTTTCCTCGGCGGCCTCCGGTTCGGCGACTTCCCCAGCAGCAGGCACCTCTGCTTCGGAAACCTCCGGTTCGGCGACTTCCTCAACAGCAGGGGCCTCCGCCTCGGGGGCCTCCGCCTCGGGCGCCTCCGCCTCGGGCGCTGCCGTTTCGGTCGGCTCTTCGGCAGCCTCGTCGACAGCCTCTTCGGCAGCCTCTTCGGCAGCCTCTTCGTCGCCCTCCCCTTCAGGCGCAGCTTCGTCGGAAGCGACCTCTTCGCCGGCAGCGACCTCTTCGCTCTCGGGTACGTCTTCGTAGATCGTGACGGTCTCGTACTCGACGTCCTCGCCCTCGGCCCCGGCTTCGACCTCCTCGTAGACCTCGATGACCTCTTCGCTGATCACCGCTGCCTTCTCGGCCTCGAGCTGCTCGACGCTCACGATGTCTACATGCCACCCGGTCAGCTTCGAGGTGAGCCGCGCGTTCTGGCCGCGCTTGCCGATCGCCAGCGAGAGCTGATCGTCGTGAACGATCACCCGGACGCGTTTGGTCTCCTTGTCGATCTCCACGTCCTTGATGTGCGCCGGGCTGAGCGCCTCCTCGATGTAGTTGCGCACGTCGGAATGCCAGCGGATGATGTCAATCTTCTCGCCGCTCAGCTCGCGCACAATGTTCTTGACCCGCGAGCCCCGCATCCCCACGCACGCGCCGACGGGGTCAATCCGGTCGTCGGTAGACATGACGGCGACCTTGGTGCGGTGGCCGGGCTCGCGCGCGATGCTCTGGATGACGACCGTCCCCTCGGCGATCTCCGGGATCTCGAGCTGGAAGAGCTTGACGATCAGCTCCGTCGTCGTGCGCGACAGCACGATCTCGGGGCCGCGCGGGCCTTCGCGCACGTCAATGATGACTGCGCTGATCCGGCTGCCGACCGGGTAGCGTTCGCCGTGGACCTGCTCCTTGAGCGGCACGATGGCTTCGGCCCGGCCGATCTCCACAATCAGCGTGCCGTGGCTATAGCGGCGGACGATCCCCGTCACGAGCGTCCCCACCTTGTCGGCGAACTCGCCCAGGATGATGTCCTTCTCGGCCTCGCGCAGCTTCTGGATGATGACCTGCCGCGCCGTCTGCGCGGCGATGCGACCGAAGTCCTCGGGCGTCACCTCCATCTGCATCACGTCGCCGACCTTGACGCTCTTGTCCTGCGCCCGCGCCTCGGCGAGATTGATCTCCTCGAACTCGTCGGCGCCCGACTCGACGACGCGCAGGTTGGCGAACACCTTGATCTTGGCCGTCTGCGGGTCGATCGTCACGCTCAGGTCGTGGCTCGTCCCAAGACTCTTCTTCGAGGCGCTGATCAGCGAGGACTCCACCGCGGCAATGATCGTCTCGCGCGAGATGCCCTTCTCACGCTCTATGTACTCCAGCACCTGGAGCAGCTCGCTGCTCATAACTCGTGTCCTCTCCGGCACAAAAATACAAAAGAGCGGGTTGCTACCCACTCTTGGCATAGCAATAAGTTCTGCTGCATTTGTCGCCGACAATCGCGTCGCTGTCAAGCACATTTTTTCGGCGCCGACGTGAAGCCGTCTGCGCCGCCCGAACCCGCTCGTCCGCAGCCATGCACGCCGCGTCCGACTGTGCTATCGTATGGGCCTCGAACCCCGGGCGAACAGGTCAATGACTGACGCGATCCGCGCGCTGATCTTCGACATGGACGGCACGCTCTACGAGAGCGACGCCCTCGACGCGCAGTACGTCGAGGCCGTGGACGGCTACATCGCCGAGCGACGTGGCCTGGGCCGCAAGCAGGCGCGCGAACGGTTCAACGCAAAGCGCGCCGATCTCCAGGAGCAGCTCGGCCACCCGCCCACGACGACGGGCACCATGGCCGCGCTCGGCTTCGACCTCGACGACTGGATCGGCTGGCGCGACGCCCGCCTCCGACCTGAAGATGCGCTCGATCAAGACGAGCGCCTGCGCTCCTTCCTCCGCAAGCTGAAGCCACGCTACGCGCTCGCCGTCGTCACGAACAACAGCATGGAAATGGCACGCCGGACCCTGGCCGCGATCGGCATCGAGGACCTGTTCCCCCATGTCTTCACGGTCCAGGACATGGGCCTCATCAAGCCCGACCCGGAGATCTACCGGCGCGCAGCCGAGGCGATCGGCGTCCCGCCCAGGCAATGCCTGTCTATCGGCGACCGCCCGGCCATAGACCTCGTGCCGGCCGCCGCGGCCGGCATGCAGACCTTCTTCGCCGCCGGCCCGCATGACATCTACAAGCTCCGGGAAGTCCTCGGCCCGGCGTAGCCTATGTCAACCAGCAGCAGTGGCACTCGTGCTTTTTGCCTTGCCCCTGACCTCGCTTTCTCGGATAATTGTCCTGTGTTTGGATTGTGGACACGCGGGACACGTTAAGCGTTCGTTCTGATTGCGAAAGGATGCCGCGCTCTGATGAGCGCGGAACAAGGGTGGGTATCAGACGTCACAGGAAAGGGAACTACCATGTTCGCTCTTCTGCTCCTTGCCCAAGAGGTCAAGTACGAATGGCGTTGGTCGACTGAAGACCTGGGGATTTCGCAGGGCGTTCTGGCGCTCATCAACATCATCTCATACTTCTTGGGTGCCATTATCTGGTTCAAAATCGCACAGAAGACAGGAACCCCGAACGCCTGGATGGCGTTCATACCGATTCTGAACGTCATCTTGTTCTTCAACTGCGGCGGCAGATCCGGATGGTGGCTGCTTTCTGCGCTGATTTTCCCGCTGTTCATCATCATGACCATCGTCAACCTCGTCTCAGTATTCCAGAGGTGCGGGAGATCCGGCTGGTGGGTCCTCACGATCTTTGTGCCCATCGTTCTACTCATCATGATGTTCGTGATTGCCTTCGAGAAAAGGCCGGTGACAGCGCCCCCGGTAGTGACAGCGGTATAATAAGCGACGACATCGGTGGGGCCGCGCGCTTGCGCGCGGCCCCACCGTCAACGCCTTGCCTCAGCCGAGGGGACCCAAGACTCTTCCAGCCACTCGTTGGGTGCTGCCCGCTTCCTACTCCTAGAGCGCAACCTCTACGATGCGGTAGCGCTTGTCGAGGCGGCCACCCATTTTCTCGAGCGCTTTGTTGATGAGGTGGTTGTCCTCGAGCGTCCAGCCCATCTCGGACGTCCGGTAGCCCGCGGCCACCGTCCGGCGCACGATCTCGACGAGAAAGACGCTTTCGACCCCCCGCTTCTGGAAGTCCTTGCGCGTGCCGAGCGTGATCGTGCGCAGCGCGGTGAGCGTCCTCATCCCGAACAGCAGCTTGAAGAGGCCCGTCGGAAAGAGCCGCCCGTTCATCCGCACGAGGATCTTGTTGATGTCGGGCAGCGAGAGGCAGAAGCCGATCGGGTCGCCGTCTTTCTCCGCGATCTGCACGCACGCGGGCTGAACGAGGGGCCTGATCTCTGTGGCGAAGTGCTCGAAGTCGCGGTCCGTCATCGGCACAAAGCCCCAGTTGCGGCTCCACGCGTCATTGTACACGCGCTTGATCCGCGCGATCTCGCCCGCATAGTCCTTCTTGTTCACGTTGCGCAGCGTGAAGCCCACCCGCTCGCGAATGCGATCGGCGAGCGCCTCGTACCGCGCGAGGTCCACGATCTCCGTGTCAATATGCCACGCGAGCAGGTCCTTCACCTTGTGCAGGCCGAAGCGCGCAGCAAAGTCAAGATAGTACCGGTGGGTGTAGGGCATCATGAGAGCGGGCAGCTTGTCGAAACCCTCGACGAGAAAGCCGACCTCTTCGTTGGTCGAGAAGTTCATCGGCCCGCGCATCGCGGTGCGCCCGCGCGCGCGGAGCCACGCCGCCGCCGCCCCGAACAATGCCTCGGCGACGGCGGAGTCCTCGACGCACTCGAAGAACCCGAAGAAACCAACCTCGTCCTGCCAGTAGGCGTTGTGCTCGTGGTTGACGTGGGCCGCGATGCGCCCGACGGCCTCGCCGCCGCGCCGCGCGAGGAACAACGCCACCTCAGCATGATCGAAGTAGGGATTCTTACGCGGGTCGAACCTTGCCGTCTCGCTCACGAGCAGCGGCGGCACCCAGCACGGTGATCCGGCGTAGAGGCGCCACGGCAGGCGAATAAACACGCGCCGATCGCGCCGTGTGCGCACGGGACGAATCTCGCACGAGGCGGCGGCGCTCGCTTTCTCGCGTCCGGGCGTCACGGCTCAGCTCCTCGAGGAAACGTAATCGAATGGAGCCCGGCCCGGTTCGTGCTCATCGCACACTGGGCGGCCCTCAGATCAGGCCGACCTTCTTCCCCGCCTTCTCGAAGACGTCGAGCACCTCGTCCAGCTCCTCGTCGGTGTGCGTCGCCATGTAGCTCGTGCGGATGAGCGACTGGCCGGGCGGCACGCCCGGCGGGACGAACACGTTCGCGTACACGCCGTTGTCGAACAGTTCCTTCCAGAACAAGATCGCCTTCCACATGTCGCCCACGAGCACAGCGATGATCGCCGCGCCCGTCGGCTGGACCGTGAACCCGAGATCCTCGAAGCCCGCTTTCATCCGCGCCGTCAACTCGAGGAGGCGCGTCATGCGTTCCGGCTCGGCCTGCATGATATCGAGCGCAGCAAGACACGCCGCCACCGCAGGCGGCGGCATCGCAGCCGAGAAGATCAGCGCTCGCGCGTTGTGGCGCAGGTACTCCATGACGACCTCGTCGCCTGCGAGGAACCCGCCGAGCGAGGCGAAGCTCTTCGAAAACGTGCCCATGATGATGTCCACCCGGTCGGTGACGCCGAAATGGTCGCTCGTGCCGGCGCCGCATCGGCCCAGCACGCCGACGCCGTGCGCGTCGTCCACCATGACCTTGACGCCGTAGCGTTCGGCAATCGCGACGAGCTCCGGCAGCGGGCACAGCTCCCCGGTGACCGAGTAGACGCCATCTACGACCACGAGCTTGCCCGCGGCGTCGTGGTTCGCGCTCACCGCGCGCTCGAAGTGTGCCATGTCGTTGTGCTTGAACTTGACCGTCTTGCCCCACACCATGCGGGTCGCTTCCATGATCGATGCGTGGTCCTCGCGGTCCACGAACACAACGTCGTCTTTGCCCACCAGCGTGGAAATCGCGCCGAGGTTCGTCTGAAACCCCGTCGAGAATACCAGCGCCGCCTCCTGCCCCGTAAACGCCGCGAGCCGCTCCTCGAGCTCGCGGTGGATATCGAGATTGCCGTTCAGGAAGCGCGAGCCGGTACAGCCCGAACCGTATTTCTCGATCGCGTGGATCGCCGCCTCGCGCACCTTCGGGTGCATCGTGAGTCCGAGGTAGTTGTTCGAGCCCACCATGATCACCCGGCGCCCGCTCACGGTCGAGCGGGTGTCCGTGGCGGACTCGACCTCGAGGAAGTAGGGATAGATTCCTCTGGCGCGGGCCTCGCTCGCAGCGGTATAGTTGCGGCACTTGTCGAAGAGGTCAACTCCGGTTGCTTCGCTCATTTTGTCTTGCTGCTCCCTGACCAGCCACCTATCATGGCGCGGCCCCGTACATCTGTTCCGGGAGACGCGCTCGACGACGAGGAATCGAGTTTCGACCCATCAGACGAACCCGTATCCTAGGTGCGTGCCCGACCCGTGTAAAGGACTTTTTATGGCCACAGCGCTCGTGACAGGCGGCACCGGCTTCCTCGGGAGTCACCTCGTCGACGCCCTCGTCAGACGCCACGACCAGGTGCGTTGCCTCGTGAGGCGGACGAGCAACCTGCGGTGGCTGCGAGGACTCCCGGTCGAGTACGTCGTCGGAGAGCTTCGTGACCCCGCCTCGATCGAGCGCGCCGTCAAGGGCGTCCAGATCGTCTATCACGTCGCGGCCGCGCTCGCGGCCACGAGCCCCGAGCAGTTCGACGCGGTGAACTACCGAGGCACCCGGGCCCTCGCGCAGGCGTGCGTCGAATCGCGCACCCCCATTCGCCGGTTCGTCTACGTCAGCAGCATCGCGGCAAGCGGGCCCAGCCGCGACGGCCGCCCGGTGCACGAGCGGATGCCGGAGCGGCCGGTGTCGGCCTACGGCCGGAGCAAGCTCCGCGGCGAGCGGGTGGTCCGCGAGCTGGCTACGGTAGTCCCGGCAACGATTCTGCGCCCGCCGGCCATCTTCGGGCCTCGTGACCCGAACCTGCTCCCGCTCCTCAAGCTCGCGCAACGCGGCCTCCTCCTCAATATGGGCCTGAGCCGGGACAGCGTGATGGATTTCACCTACGTGGGCAATGTCGTGCACGCGGCCGTGCTTGCCGGCGAGGCCGAGACGCCCTCATGCCAGGTCTATTTCGTCGGCGAAGGTGTGGCCCGCACATGGGACGAAGTCCTCGATGCGCTGGCCGGCGCACTCGGGGTGCGCGGCGTGCGGATCCGCATTCCGCCCGCCGGCACGCGGCTCGTCGGCGAGCTTGGGACCCTATGGGCGAAGCTGAGCGGCCGGGCCGTGATCCTGGATCGCGATAAGACGCGTGAGGTCCTCCAGCAGTGTTGGAGCGTGAACATCGGCAAGGCCGTCCGTGAGCTCGGCTATGAGCCCGTCGCCGGCCTGCGCGAAGGGCTTTCCAGGACCATCGAGGGGTACCGGGCCATTGGGTGGCTGTAACATTTGCGCTCCGGAGCGCGCCTTTGTGGCGACAATACCTTGACGCCCGGGGGTTCCTGGGCTACATCTATGCGGCAAAGCCCTTTTTTGCGTGCCTTGACTGACTATGCGGACACTGGAAGCAGAGGCTATCCATGAGTACAATCAATGCGCACATCAGGTTCCTTTCCTGTCTCACCGTTCTCGCAACTCTGGTGCTCTGCGCGCCGGCATCGCACGCGCAGCGCGCCTCCTCCTACGTGGCGGCGATCGAGGCCATCGTTGACCAGTTCGAGCAGATCCAGGCATCGCTCGAGGTCGCCTTCCGCGGCGAGGATTACATCCGGAGCCTCCAAGCGCTTCGGTACCACCTGAGAAGGCTGGACGAAGAATTCGGCGGCCGCGCAGAGGGCCACCGGGCTTCCTACATGCTGGCCCACCGCATCGAGGATACGTATCTGTCCCTCGTCAAAAAGATGCCCCAGGGCAACGGCCGGCCGGCAAGCACGGCGATCGAACAGGTGAGCCAGCTCAACCAGGTCCAGCTCCGCCTCGTGAAGGCCGCCGTCAGCGCCGAGGTCTCGGGCGGCGGCGAAGCCGGCTGGGTCGCCGTCATCGAGGATTACTACTCGCATCAGGACTACAACCGGGCCGTGGCGATGGCCGAGCTGGCGTCCAAGTCCTACCCGGACAGCGCCGACCTGCTGGCCAAGCTCGAAGAAGTCCGCACGCGCATCACGACGCTGCGGACGAATCTGACCGAGGCCAACCGCCTGATCGAGAACCGCGACTACCGTGCGGCCCTCACGCTCCTGAACGAAATCCAGGAGGTGGCCGCGAACGACGCCACCGTGCAGGAGCTGCGGCGCGTCGTCGAGGAGGCGCTGGCCAAGATCAACGACCTCCGGGCCGAGGCCCTCGCCTACGAGAAGGACAACGACCTGAAGCAGGCTTTCAGGAGCTGGTCGAAGCTGCTCGATATCGAGCCCACCAACGAGGAAGCGCTCGAGAAGATCAAGGCCTACAAGGACACGTTCAAGATCGTCACACGGCGCCTCTACCGCTCGTGCCCAAGCTGCCGCGGCACCGGCGACTGCGAAGTGTGCAAGGGCTCCAAGGTCTGCTATGTGTGCAACGCATCCGGCCGGTGCCTGAGATGCGCGGGGCGCGGCTACTACGCCGCCACGTGTCCGCAATGCCTGTGTCGCGAGTGCAAGGGCAGCGGCCGATGCGCCACGTGCGGCGGCGACGGCCTCGCCTACTGCGCCCAGTGCGGCGGCCGAGGCTACGAGACGACTAAGGTATCTCGTCCCTGCTCGAACTGCAACGGGCGGGGCGTCACCGTCTTCGGCCAACGATGCACCGTGTGCGGCGGCAGCGGCAAGATAACTGTCAACGTGGACAAGCCCTGCTCGCGCTGCAGGGGCCGCAAGGTGGAGCGCTGCGCCCACTGCAACGGCACGGGGGTCTGCCCCGCCTGCGGCGGACGCAGCCGGGCGGAAACCTGCACCTACTGCAAAGGACTCGGCCGGATCATCACCGAGTGCCGCTACTGCAAGGGCACAGGCATCTGCCTGACCTGCGACGGCAAGGGCACCTGCCGGTACTGCAAGGGCACCGGACGCTGCTCGGTCTGCGCCGGCCAGAAGGTAACGGTCCAGGAGCTCGAGGAAGAGCTGCTCAAAAGCGAGGAGGCCGGCACCCTCGCCGTGACCTCGGAGCCGAGCGGCGCCTCGCTCTTCGTGGACGGCAACAAGCTCGGCGCATCGCCGCTCGATCCTCGCAAAATCAAGCCCGGCGAGCATACGGTCCGCATCGTCAAGGACGGGTTCGTCCCGCTCGAGTTCGCCATCGTCTCGGACAAGGACGCCCTCGTCGAGGTGGACGTCACGCTCATCTCGACCGAGACCTACAACCTGCGCGTGCTCGCCGTGGCGCGCAAGCGCCACCACGTGCTGTTCAAACACTACACGATGCGCGACGAGGGCTCGTTCATGGCCTCGCTGACCGTGGACGGCCGGAACCGCTGGCTCAGGGACGGCGAGTACATCCTCGGCTACCGGGTCGCCGAGATCGAGCAAATCACCAAGGAACAGTACAGCAGCACGATCGGCGCCACGAAGCTCGTGGACTACTCCAAGCTCATCCTAGTCAACCGCAGCGGCCAGAAGCTCTCCTTGCCTCTGAACTCCGCGGCGCTCCTCACCACCTACAGCGCCAAGATCTTCGACAAGGAGTATAACGGCTCCTTTGTCGTGCGCGAGGGGAGTCGGCTCGGCAGCCGGCTGGTCAAAAGCATCAACAGGGAACGCGTGATCCTCGTCGGCGAGGACGACGTCGAGCTTGTTCTCCCTGCCGGACAATAGAGTCTGTCACCTGTTTTTCTGGACGGGATAACAGGATCTGCGGGATCAGCGAATCCGGTTCATCCTGTTATCCTGTCTCTATTTCTTCGCTGCCAGCTCCGGGTGGCGTTCGACAAGCGCGTCGAGCCGCTCGTGGGCCGCAGCCGCGAAATGCGTGTCGGGGAACCGCCTCATAATCTCCTGGAGACAATTGCCGGCGAACGCCGGCGCGCCGAGCTCCTGCTCGTACAGATCGGCCAGCCGGTTCAGCGTCGCCACCCTCTGGCCCGGATTCAGGTTCATCGCCAGCAGGTGGTTGTACTCTTTGACCGCCCGCTCGTAGGACCCCAGCTTGTCGGCGCAAATCTCCGCCATCGCCGTCTGCGCCTCGATGTCCGCGGGATC
>CAZJXV010000050.1:0-19095 GCA_964550015.1 uncultured Verrucomicrobiota bacterium | reverse complement strand
CGTCGGGGTCCACCTCGACCGCGACCGCGAACCCGAGCCGCACGTACATGCCCGACGAGTAGTGCTTGACCGCGCTGTCAATGAACTCGGCGAGCCCCGCGAACGCGACGATGTCGTCGAACTTCGAATCAATATAGGCGCGCGGCAGCCCGAGGATCGAGCCGTTCAGGTAGATGTTCTCCCGCCCCGTCAGGTCCGGATGAAAGCCCGCGCCAAGCTCGAGCAGGCTCGAGATCCGCCCCGCCACCGCGATCCGCCCCTCCGTCGGCCGGATCGTCCCCGCGAGCACGCCGAGCAGCGTGGACTTGCCCGCGCCGTTCGCGCCGATGATGCCGAACGTCTCGCCTGTGCGCACCCGGATGTCCACGCCCTTGAGCGCCCACAGGTCGTTGCGCACCCCGCGCCGCCTCAGCACCCCGAGCAGCGTGCCCTTCAGCGTGCGGTCCTGCTCCTTGCGCAAGAGGTAGCGCTTGCCCAGTCCCTCGACGACGATCGCATGGTTGTCAGCGGGCGTGTCCATCGCTACAACTGGTCCGCGAAATGGGGTTCCAAACGACTGAACAGCCACAGCCCGAAGGCGAGCACGACGAGCGACAGCGCCAGTGACGGCACAAACGTCCACTCCGGCGGCCACGGCTGCCCGCTTGCGCCAAGAAAAGCCCGCCGCACCAGCGTCACCAGCGACGCCAGCGGGTTCATCATGTACCAGTTCGAAAGCACCGACGCGGTGCTCTCTTCGGGCCGCACCATTTTGACCGGATAGATAATCGGCGACATGAAGAACAGCGCCATGAGCACCACCGACGTGATGTGCTCGATGTCCTTGAAGTACACGTTGAGCGCGCTCACGATCAAGGCGATGCCGAACACCAGCGCGAACTGCAGCACAAGCGCCAGCGGCAGCAGCCACAGCCACGCGAGGTCGAGGGTCACGTTAGGGTCGTTGCTCGTCGTGGAGATGACGATGATCAGCACCAACAGCACGACGAGCGACAGCAGGTAGTTGACGAAGTTCGCCACGCACATCGAGAACGGCATGAGCACGCGCGGGAAGTAGACCTTCTTGACGAGGTTCGCGTGCCCCGCGACGGCGCCCGCCGCGTCGCCCGTGCACATCACCACGAACTGCCAGAAAATGACGCCCGTGAGCATGATCCTGATGTCGACCTTGATCTTGGCCACGATGCCGATGAACACGTAGTAAATCAGCATCATCAGCAGCGGGTTGATGAGCGTCCAGAGGAACCCCAGCGCCGAGTTCTTGTAGCGCACCTTGAGCGTGCGCACGGCCAGGTTCACGACGAGCTCGCGTCGCTTCAGCGCGGTCCCAAGGTCCAGCACGAGCGCGCTCTCCTCCGGGTTGATCCAGCAGCGCGAATCGTACCGGCGCCCCCGCACCCAAGTCAATGGTGATGAGTCGGACCTCGACGGCGCGGCTAATCCAGCAACTCCGCGTCGAGCAGCTTGTCCTGCCGAAGCCGCGTCTTAATCATGCCCGGCGACACACAGAAGTCCTGCGCCAGCGAGCGCACTATACGGTCGGCCACGGCAGGGTTCGGCGGAGCGGAGGGAAGGCCTGCCGCCGCGCATGCCTGGAGCTTCTCGCCGAGAAGCCGGTGCAGTTCCCGCCCGGGGACAAGCACGAAGCCCATGAACCAGTCCGCATGTTTCTCGAACCATCCCAGCGCTTCCTCATCGGCCTGTCGCGCGAACTCCAAGTACTCGTCGAGCGACCCGAACCGAAGGCGCTCGTAAAGCGCCGCGTGCATGACCCGATGCCCGAGCTCATGCGCCACCGTGCTTCGATAGCGGTGAGGAATCTTGTGATGGCAAACGTCCCAATCGACGTAGATGGTGCTGAGGTCCGATGTCAGAAACCCGTGGCCTTCAACCTCAGCGTCTATCCCGTGGCATGGAACAATGTCGAGTTGGAAGGCCCTTTCGGCCAGAAGGTCTATCGGGATGGGAAGACACCGGTCAGGAAGCTGCTCGCTCAGGAAGGCCTCAGCAAACCGCTCGGCGTCCCGGATCGTTATGTAGGGCGCTTTCAACGGCACGAATACCCGGTCACGCCTTCCTCACGTTCTCGATCAACTTCTCCACGTCCTGCCTCGAGACCCTCTGGCCCCTGGCCGCGCGAAACAGGATCGGCAGCTTCTGCAGCACTTGCTCGTCGCTCAGAATGTCCTCAGGTATTCTGCCTGCCTCCGCGGCCGCCAAATCCATGAACTCCTGCCACTCCCGCGTGCCGTCTTCAAGACCGAGCTGCCCGGCAAGCTGTTCGAGCTGCGCGGGCTTCTGGGGTGGGCCGAGCCGTCCCCGCTCGATCTTGCTCATATTGCTCGCGTCATGGCCGTGCCTGAGACAGAACTCCCTCAGCGACAGCTCCTTGGCAAGTCTGAGCTTTCGAACCATCTCGCCGAATCGCATCTCTCTCGACGCCTCCTTTCCGTCTGTGGTAATTCTATTACCACAAATCGACGGAACGTCAAGAGACTTTGTCACTTTTTCCCCGCCCCCCGCTGCGCCCTGGGCGCGCGACCGGCCCGTATGGCGATCTCCGCCCTCCTACTTCGCCAGCTCGAAGCCGAAGAAGCTGTGCGGCTCGAACACGCTGAGCGCCCCGTGCTGGTCCGGCCGCTGGTTGCCGCCCTCCGGCTCGATCGCGATCAGCAGGCCGATTGTCTCGCCCTCGACCAGCTCGAGCCCGTTGCCCGCGTTCTTCGGCACCCGGATCTCGAGCATGTACTGCTCAGGCCCGGTGCTCTGCGCCGCCTTCACCTCGCCCTCAGCGAGACCTTCCTCGTCGTAAAACGGCCACTTGTTCTTGACGCCGCAGTTGTGGAACGCCGCCGCGAACGTCCGGTCCGCGTTCGCCTTCCAGGCGCCGCGGTCCGGCGCCCCCCCGCCCGGGCGCACCTGCAGGTCGTAATTGTCGCCGCCGAAATACCAGCCGTCGTCGTCGAGGTCGAGGCACAGACGCATGTTCTTCGGCGCTTTCGGGGCGCTCACGCCGATGGCCAGGTAGTCGTCGTTCCACGACAGGAAAAACGTCGCCTCGTACGCCTTGTCCTTGAACACAACGAGCTTCTGGAACGCCGTCCGGGGGATCTCGCCCGTGGCGTTCGGCGCCTTCTTGATCTTCGGCTCGATCGGATACGTCGGGTACGGGTCCACGCCGTCCTCGAGGCCGTCGCCGTCGCTGTCCGGGTTGCGCGGGTTCGAGTAGTGGGCCCGCCGGTCGCCGCCCCAGATCTGGCCGAGGCCGAACTCGAGCCACCGGCACGCCATCACCTCCATCATGTCGCTCAGCCCGTCACCGTCGGTGTCCGCCTTCGCCGGGTCGCTGCCGAAGCGCTTCTCGTCGAGCGGCACGCGCGGCGAGTTGTCCGGAATGCCGTCGTTGTCCGCGTCGGCCACCTGCACGACGTTGCCCCACCGGTTGATGAAGTAGCGGAACCCGAGCGTCGGCTCGAGCAACGGATACCCCTGGTGCTCGCGCGTCACGTAGCCCGCCCACTCCCAGAAGATCCAGCCGATGCCGTCCCAGTGCTCGCCGTGGCGGTGGGCCGTGTCGTCCCACGGCTGGAAGTGACAGAACAAGTGCTCCGGCCCCATGGACCAGTGGTACAGCGCATCGAACTGGTGCTGGAACTCGTGGCAAAACAGCCACGCGCTGTTCGAGATGCTGCCGCCGCGCCACGCGCTCTTGCCGTAGCCGGGATACCCCTCCGGCCCGATCGTGCCGCCGCCGCCGTAGGGAATGGTCCAGCCGCCCTGGCCGCCGTTCGTGTTGGGGTCCCATTTCTTCACAATCGAGATGAAAAGCCGGCCGTCGTAGTCGCTCACCTTGCCGCCGTGCTTGGGCACCAGCTCCTCGAGCGCCTCCTCGTCCTTGCCGCTGTAGCCGATGGCATACACCTCGTCGCCGATCTCGTAGAAGCGGTCGTCAACGATGTAATCCACGTCGAGAAAAGCGCGCATCCCGCTGTTGATCCAGTAGAAGAGCTGCGTCTGGCGCATCTCCCGCTTGATTGTCTCGATCTCGCTCGCGTCGGCCGCCTTCTTCGCACCCGTCTCGCCCACACTGCTCTTGTGCGTGACGTTCGAGAAGATGATGCAGATCAGCCGCAGGTGCACAAACTGCGTCGTGCCCGGCGGCGGGTCGGTGTAGAAGGCCAGCCGCTCGCTCTCCTTGCCGCCGAGGGCCGGGTCCGCGCTGATGAGGTATCGCGTGCCCGGCTCGAGCCCCGTGACCGTCGCCGTGTGATTCATCGTCAGCGCATCCGTCTCGACCACGATCGGCCTGGCGCCCGGATCCGCCTTGACCATCTCGCTCTTGGGCGTCTCGCCGTGCACCGGCAGCGCCCGGCCCGGCACCGCCTTGCGCACGACGACCTTCGCCACGTTCGGCACGTCGCTCCGCCACCGGACCGACGCACTCGTCCGCGTCACCTTCGTCAGCCGCAGCACCGGGTCCGAGATGAACACCCGGCTCAGCCCGATGTCGTACCGGAGGCCCTCGACCGGCTTGTCCGCGTCGTCCACCAGCTTGAAGTAGTAGCCCCAGCCGCCGCCGCCCTCGCACACCTTGAGCAGAAACCGGTTCCGGCCCTTCGCAAGCGTCACGTCCACCCGGTCCTGCGCCGGCGCCGCCGGCCGGTACACCTTCTTGTCGTGGATGACCGTGCCGTTCTGCCACACCTTGATCGAGTCATCGCTGCCGAGCTGCAAGCTCGCCGTCGTCTCCCTCGGCGCGAACACGTCGAGCAGCGCGTACGCCGTCGCCTCATCCGCGCCGTCAAAGGCCTTGTCCAGATTGAAATGCCCGTTCGCGCCCACCGCGTCGCCCGGAAACGGCCGCCACGACACCGTCTGGCCGCCCTTCCCCTTGTACTCGCCCGCTAGGTCAACGCCCTGCTCCGGCGGGAACACCTTGTCGTGCGCCGCGTCCGGCCCCCCCTCGAACGGCCCGATCACCTGCCACGCCAGCCCCTTCGACACGATCAGGTCCATCGTCAGGTACGTCTGCGCCCGTACCATCGAATCCTTCCGGAAGGGTCCTACTGTGATGGCGATGCCGTACGTGAACTGGCCCTCCCCCAGACCCTTTGGAAGCGCGATCTTTGTCTCGATCGTCGCCGTCTTCTCCCGGGTCAGGTCGAAGTCGAACGCTTTCTCCATGGTGGAGACAACGAGCTCTCTCGGCGCCCCGGGGATCGTGAGCGTCCCCTCGAAGCCCCGCTCGATCTTGCGGGTGAGCGTGAACGTCAGGTCCCGCTCCATCGCGTCGGTCAGCACCCCAGGCTGGGGCCTCTCATCCAGCGCAATCCTCAGCTCCAGATCCCCCGGCTGGAGCACGACAGCCGGCGCGGCCACCTCCTCAGCCTCTCCAGCTTCCGGCGCCTCCTCAACCTCCTCGCCATCCTCGGCTTCCCCGGTCTCCGGGGCCCCCTCGTTTTCCGGGGCCTCCTCGGCCTCCTCAACCACCTCAGGGCCGGCCGGCGCCTCGGCGCCCGGCCCCTTGCCGGCCTCGTCCTGTTGGGTCCCTTCAGTATCCGACGTCTCCTCATCGGCCGGCTTGCCGCGGCCACAGCCAACAAAAAACAGCGGCACAACAATCAGAATCACAAACAGCGTACGGAGGCCTTTCATGGCGTCGTCCCTCGCGCAGGGTGATACGTTCTGTTCCTCCTCCAGTCTGGGCCGCACACCTTGCCACGACCCCGGCCCCCCGTCAAGCCACCCCGCCTGGCATCCCCTTTGCGCCTTTGCGCCTTTGCGTGAGGCTCTTTCTGTGTCACGCCAAGGCGCAAAGACGCAAAGAAAGGCGCCGCGCACCCCCCATTGACTCCGCCGCCGCCGGGGCGTATTCTTGGCGCCGCCTGAAGCGCGGATAGACCTCGAACTCATGCTGCCGGGAGGGCTGCAACCATGAGTCATGATCTGCCGCGGCGGCAAATGGGACATCGCCTCGACGACAACATGAACACGCATCGACAAGCTGAAGAACCTGAATTTCGCCACAGACCTGCATGCGGAATATGAACGTCCACTACATACAAAGCCTACGTCACAAGCTGCGGAAGCGTGTGGCCCGACTCAACTCAATTGAACACGTGGTGTTTCATCACTCCCTCAGACAGTTCTGGGGATTCTTGCAGAGCCACCCACTATTCGAAGGTATTCTTGAGGACTTGGCGCGCCGCTGCCGCGGTGCTCGATCTGACGCACAATTGGTGGTCACGCTCAAACAGCCAGAAGTCTCCGACAGCGAGCTGCACAATGCGGCTATGGCCTATTTCGTCGTGAAACTGTGCGTGGAGAGTAACGACACAAACATCGAAACTGATGTTGGCTCGGTCTATGGCGGTGGCGGCGTGAATCCGGAACTGAACCACTTCAGATCCCTCTTTCTCAGACCCTTCTGCGACTACTTGGACGAGCAGCTGGATGACCAAAGGGCGATCCTTGCCCTCCTCACTCGCTACAAGCACAAGTGCGAGTGGTTTGGGAAGCAGCAGCTATACGATGTCTGGAAGGAGCAGAAGGCCAGGGGAGAAAAGCATCTCAAGGCGCATCTGTTCGAGTACCTCCACGACCAGGGGATCGACTTATTCATAGAGCCGAAGTCGGCCTCAGGTGAGGTCGATCTCATCTCCGACCAAATCGGCGAGGATCGGCTGATTGCCGAAGCGAAAGTGTTCAGCCCACCGCCCCAAGGGAAAAGTGATATCGTTGCCGGCTTCAACCAGACCTACACCTACACACGGGACTACAACAGGCCTTTCGGGTATCTCGTTGTCTATAATGTTTCTCAGACCGAGCTGCGGTTCACCGTGCCCTGTCAGGACCAGTCAACCCCGTTCCTGGTTCACAATGGCAAAACGATCTTCCTTCTGATGATCGATTTGTGCCCCAACAAGCCAACGGCCTCAAAGAGGGGCCCACTGAAGGTTGTGGAGATATCCGAACAAGACCTTGTGAGAGTCTTGGAGCACTCTTCAGATGATCAGAAAGCGCGCGAAAATTCGGGCTGCGCCAAGTGACCAGATCGCCCTCAAAGCGCTTCGTGGGGTAGCTTAGCACGGCCGCGGCCGCGTCGGGCTCATCTGTGGTGCCTGTTCAAGATAAGGTCTGCCGTCCGTGTTGACTCCGCCGCGGCCGGGGCGTATTCTTGGCGCCGCCTGAAGCGCGGATAGACCTCGAACTCATGCTGTCGGGAGGGCTGGAACGATGAGTCATCATCTTGAAAAGATCAAGGTCGGGATTCTCACATTCGGCGACGGGCGCGACTTCCTGCAGAAGCCGCTCACGCCCGTCAACGACAAATACACCAAGGCCCTCGCCGACCGCCTCAAGAAGGACGGCTTCCAGGTCGTCGTCGGCCGGCGCGTCGTGTGGAAGAACTCGATTGCCGAGGCCGAGGGCCGGCGCATGACAGCCCAGGGCTGCCACGCGGTGATCTTCAACTTCGCCGTCTGGGCCTGGCCGCAGTACGCGCGTGTCGCGGCCCAGTTCTGCCCGAAGCCGATCCTGATGTTCGCCGGCATCAACCCCGAGTACCCCGGCCTCGTCGCCATGCTCGCCAACGCCGGCAGCCTCGACCAGGTCGGCATCAAGTTCTTCAAGACCTTCGGCGACATCAAGGACAAGGCCACCTACGCCCAGGTCAAGAGCCGCCTCCTGGCCATCGCCGCCCTCAACCGGCTCAAGGGCCGGACCTACGGCCTCTTCGGCGGCCGCTCGCTCGGCATCGACACCGCCGTCGCCGATCCCGCACTCTGGATGAAGCTCTTCGGCGTGGACGTGGACCACGTGGACCAGATGGAGCTCGTCCGCCGCGCCGAGGCCCACGTCGCCAGGGGCACCAAGGTCAACGCCGCCCTCGCCTACCTCAAGAAGCACGTCAAGAAGATCCACTGGACCAAGCCCGACGGCGTCTTCCGCCTCACCGAGGATCTTCTGAAAAAGCAGCTCGGCATGTACTACGCCGCCTGGGACCTCTGCCAGGAATTCGCCTACTCCTTCTGCGGCATCAAGGGCCAGCGCGAGCTCACCGAGCACTACGTCACCGCCGACGTGGCCGAAGCGTTCCTCAACGACCCCTACCACCCCGACGGCACGCCCAAGGAACCCATCGTCTGCTCGACCGAGGCCGACATGGACGCCGCGCTCACCATGCAGATCCTCCACCTGCTCAGCGGCGAGCCCGCGCTCTTCGCCGACATCCGCACCTACCACGAGGACATCAAGGCGTGGGACCTGTGCAACTCGGGCGAGCACGCCACCTTCTTCGCCGCCCGCAGCACGACGGCCCCCGCCAACCTCAAGCACGTCGAGTTCCGGGCCGAGGGCTTCTACTTCCCCGCCGGCGGCGCGAGCGTCTATCACTTCGCCGCGCCCGGCGAGGTCACGCTGGCGCGCCTGACCCGCAGCGGCGACACGAACCGCTACCGCATGGCGATCATGACGGGCAAGTTCATCACGCTCGGCGCCGACAAGGCCGAACAGCGCGCCAAGGCCGTCCAGGACAACTGGCCGCACGCCTACTGCACGCTCGACCACTGCTCGCTCAAGACGTTTATCGACGGCATGAACTGCAACCACATCCACGCCGCGTACGGCGACTGGCTCGACGAGCTCGTCGCCTTCTGCGACGCCGCGGGCATCGAGCCCGCCGTCTTACGCGACTAACGTTTGCTTGTAGCACTTCGCGCTTGATGGATTAGGCGGCGGGGCCAGGGGGCCCCGCCCTACATCGCAAGAGCACCGGTGTTGTAGGGCGGGTCGCCCTAAGCTACCGAAGGTAGCCGCCCGCCGAAGCGCCGGAGGCGCGATAGGAATCGCGTGAGGCGCGATAGGAATCGCGTGAGGCGCGATAGAACAGCAATGAGAATCGCCGCCAAGGAAACACTAACGTTCCACACCTGATTTGCCGGACGCGCCCCGCCGCGCCTGGCGACGGGGCGACAAGGAGGGCACGCTCATGACAGCCGCGAACTTCAAGCCGGGCGCTCGTGCCGCCGGCGTTCTTGCCGCCGTCGCCGGCAAGAACGCGCAGGAGGGCCTGGCGTTCTACAGGGCGGTCGCCAGACACGTGAGCGATCCCGACGTCAAGGCCCTCTTCCTCGAACTGGCCGCCGACGAGCAGCGCCACATGCACGACCTCGAACAGATGGAAGCCCGCGGCCAGACCAACCTCCCCAGCCGAGACGGCTCCTTGCTCGCCAACTACATCCAGGGGATCGTTGACACGGAGGTGCTCCGGCCCGTCTCCGAGCTGGGCCCGGTCACGGGCACGATCCACGGCCTGGTCCAAGCCATCGGCTACGGCATCCGGGCCGAGACACGCGCCATCGAGCTCTACTCGAGGGCCCGGGACGAGGCGAGCAGCACCGCTGCGGCCGAAGGGTTCCGCCGCCTCCTCGACATGGAACAACGCCACCTCGCCCTGCTCACCGAGCTCAGAGACCGGCTCACCACGGAACCGCCCCCGGACAACTGAGGCGTGGGCCGCGGCCGGGGCCGTATTCAGCACTTCAACTGCCGGCCGAGGCATGGTACGATTCCCAGGTGAGGTACAGGGAGGCAGCGCCACATGACACCCGGCGGCTACAACCCGCGCGAGATCTTCGAAATCGCCAAGGAGATGGAGGAAGAAGGCCTCGCCTTCTACAAGGCCGTGGCGAGACAGGTGGCCGACCCCGACGCCAAGGCCCTCTTCCTCAAGCTCGCCTCCGACGAGATCCAGCACGTGCGCGACATCGAGCGGCTGGAAGAGAGCGCCGGCGAGGTCTTCCCCACCGACGAGGAATCGCTGGTGACCCGCTACATCCGGGGCATTGTTGACACGAAGGTCTTTCCGCCGCTGTCCGAAGTACCCACAATCGCCGCCTCGGCCAAAGGGCTCATCAAGGCCATCGACTTCGGCATCGGCGCCGAGAAACGCGCCATGGACTTCTACTCAAGGGCCAAGCGCGAATCCGCCACCCCGGAAGCGACCGAAACCTTCAGCCGCCTGTCGGCCCAGGAGGAGGAGCATCTCGTCACGCTCATGAAACTGCGAACGAACTACGAGTAAGGACCGCCGTGAGAGGACCGAACGGTGGGGCGTGAACTGGTCCATACCACCATCAACATCGAGTACCAGGGCCGCGACGCCGGCGTGTGCGACGCCGTCGTCATCGAAGGCCCGGAAATCTCCCCGCCGCGCCCGGGCCTCAACCCCCATGTCCTCGAAGCCCGAGGGAACTACCTCGGCGACCAATACGTTGTTCGTTCCAACACCGGCGGCGTCGAGGGCGCACTCCGCGAACTCAAGCAGCACATCGAATCGACGCTCTAGCCCCGCCGGCTGAAGGCCGGGACACACGACCGTGAACACAATCATCTACGTGGACAACAACGCCACCACCATGGTGGCGCCCGAAGTTTTCGGGGCGATGCAGCCCTTCTTCAGCGAACGCTACGGCAACGCCTCGAGCATCCACCGCTTCGGCGGCACCGTCGGCCACGACCTCGACGAGGCCCGCGCCAGGGTGGCCGCCCTGCTCGGCGCGCGGCCCGAGGAGATCGTCTTCACGAGCTGCGGCACCGAGAGCGACAACACCGCCGTCATCGGCGTCCTGCGCGCCAACCCCGACAAGCGCCACATCATCACCACCAAGGTCGAGCACCCCGCCATCCGCAGCCTGTGCCAGGTCCTCGCCAAGGAGCACTACGAGGTCACCGAAGTGCCCGTCAACCGCCAGGGCGAGCTCGACGTGGGCCTCCTCGCCGACGCCATCCGGCCCGACACCGCACTCATCACCGTCATGTGGGCCAACAACGAAACCGGCGTCATCTTCCCCGTCGAGACCATCGCCGACATCGCCCGCGCCAACGGCGTCGTGTTCCACACCGACGCGGTCCAGGCCGTCGGCAAGCTGCCCATCAACCTGGCCGAAAGCCCCATAGACCTCCTGAGCCTCTCGGGCCACAAGCTGCACGCGCCCAAAGGCATCGGCGCCCTCTACGTGCGGCGCGGCACCAAGCTCGCCCCCTTGCTCGTCGGCGGCCACCAGGAACACGGCCGCCGCGGCGGCACGGAAAACACCGCCTCCATCGTCGGCCTGGGCAAGGCGGCCGAGCTCGCCGCCGCCCACCTCGACGACGAGAACGCGCGCGTCAGGCGCCTGCGCGACAGGCTCGAAAAACGCATCATCCAAAACACGCCCGACTGCTTCGTCAACGGCCACCCCGAGCACCGGCTCCCCAACACCTCCAACATCAGCTTCGAGTACGTCGAGGGCGAGGCCATCCTGCTCATGCTCGACGAGCTCGGCATCTGCGCCTCCTCCGGCTCGGCGTGCACCTCCGGCTCGCTCGAGCCGAGCCACGTCATGCGTGCCATGGGCGTGCCGTTTACCGCCGCGCACGGCTCGATCCGCTTCAGCCTGAGCATCTACAATACCGACGAGGAAATCGACTTCATCGCCGAGCACGTGCCCCGTATCATCAAGCGCCTGCGCGAGATCTCCCCCTTCGTCCGTGGCGGCGCGAAGCCGGGGACTGTCACCTATTTTCCGCAGGACAAAGCGAGAGACGCCCATTGACGGTGATTGCAGCAAATTGCTAAGACATTGAAGGTAACGCCGGAAAATAGGTGACTGTCCCTATTTTCCCCTTCGACGATACAGGCAATGATCAAGACCATCAAAATCTGCGGCGACCCGATCCTGCGCCAGACGAGTGACCCCGTCGAGAAAGTGGACGGCTACGTCCGCAACCTCGTCGCCGACATGTTCGAGACGATGGTCCGCGACCGCGGCGTCGGCCTCGCCGCCGTCCAGGTCGGCGTGCCCCTGCGCGTGTTCATCGTGGACACCTCCGCCTACGGCGGCAGCCGCCTCGCCCTCATCAACCCCACAATCACCCGCCGCGACGGCACCCAGCTCGGCGACGAGGGCTGCTTGAGCGTCCCCGGCCTCGTCGGCCAGGTCGAGCGCGCCTACACCGTCGGCTTCGAGGCCACCGGCCTCGACGGCGAGCCCATCGCCGCCGAAGCGAGCGAGCTCACCGCCCGCGCCGTCCAGCACGAGAACGACCACCTCAACGGCATCCTCTTCATCGACCACCTCACCCCCGACCGGCGCCAGGCGATCTCGCGCCAGCTCAAGCGCTTCAAAAAGAACTGGAAGCGCATCGAGCGTGGCGAGCTCGGCGTCGAGTCCATCGTCCAGGACCTCGACCAGGGCCTCGGCCTGTAGCCTTCCCTCCGTGTTCTCCGTGCTCTCCGTGCTCTCCGTGGTTAACTCATCAATATGGATTATGCTATGATCACGGAGCACACGGAGACACAACCATGTCCTGCTACTTCCGCCACCTCAAAGACGTCTTCGACGCCGCCGGCATCGAGATCACCAGGGAAAACAAGAAGACCGTCGACGCCGCCGTCCACGCCCTCCTCGGCGTCGGCTACAAGGACTGCCCCACCACCTGGCGCGCCTTCAAGAACCAGATCGGCACCGACCCGAAAGCCCGCGCCGCCTTCGCCCAAAACCTCGCCCGCCGCCTCCGCACCTGAACGGGCCTTCCCGCCGCGCCCGCGGCCGCGCCACCTTGGCCCCGCCACCGGAGAAACTGGCGCCTCTCCCCATTCCTTGCGGTATAATGATACGTACGGTGTTGAGTCTGCGACACGTCTCTCGAGTGAGGACACAATGAACAGGAAGTCGGGCATATTCCTCCTCGTGGTCGCCCTCGCCGGCGGCGGCTATTACTACTACCGCACCCAGCTCTCCTGCTCGTTCCTCCGCCAGGAGAAGATCACGATTGCCGGCAAGGAATACCCTGTTCGACCAGCCGAAAGCCTCGAAAAGATAGGCTGCACGCTTCGAAAAATCCCTGACAAGAAGAACGCCGCAATCCTCTACATCGAGGCGTCGAACGTATACGATGACCTCGACATACTTGACAAGTCGCAGCGCGCCCTGCGGGACAAGAGGCGCTATGTCACGGGCAACACATGGATCAACGACCGCGACTTCACCGACTGGTTTCAGCGGAATCAGGAATGTCTCGAACTGCTTCACAAGGCCGCCAAAAAACCTCATTGCGAGTTCCTCGTTCTCGGCGTGGAAGATGACATCCCTGCTGCAAGGATGCTCCCCATGGACTCACAGATGAGAGGCTTCGCCCAGCTTCTGGTCTGCGAAGGAAAGCGATACGAATACCACAAAGACTACAGCCGCGCGCTCGACAGCTATCTCGCGATCGCCGCCCTGTGTGAGCACTACCACGAGTCGAACCCCGTCCTCATCACCGACTTGGTGACCATTGCCTGCCACGCAGTCAGGAACGACGCCGTGGAGACGTGCCTGGCAAACAACAGTCTTTCCGAGAACGACCTCCGCAAAGTCGTGAAGCGATACGAACGTGTCCTCAAGACGCATCCCACGCCCGTGGATGCCCTGAAGCGTGAGAAGTACGTAACGGACTACTCCATTGATATGGCGATGGAAACCCCCGAGCTTGCATGGATTCTCGTTTTAGGCCCTCGTTCGGCGTCTGCAAGGGATCGCACCTACATTGCTGGGCTTATCAGGTCGAGCGGCGCCGAGCTCAGGGCGGCGTACGAACAAGACTACGACGCGCTCATCACATGGAGCGCGCTCCCGGCCTGGCAGGCTCTCCGGCCCGGCAGTGATTGGGGCGCGTATCTTAGCAGGCTCCCGAAGACGAGCATCTTCAGCCGCGGGCTCCTGGAGACGCTGGGCCGGTCAAAACGGCAGTACGCCAAGAGCAAAGCGCAGGCGGGCGGCGTCCTGCTCTTCGCCGCCGTCAAGCTCTACGAAAAGAAGAACGGCCGGCCGCCGCGTGCGCTCAGCGATCTCGTGCCGGACTACCTGCGCCAGCTTCCCAAGGACCCCTTCTCAGGCAACGATTACGTCTACAAGGTCAAAGGCGCCGAGTGGATCCTCTACAGCGTGTGGGACAACTTGACCGACGACAACGGTGCGGGCGCCTGGCCGCACAGGGTCACATCCGACAAGGACCTGGTCTTCTGGAGCAGGAAAATCCCCCTCAAGCCCCCGCCGCGTTGAACCCTCCCGCCGGACCGGACGAGAAATCTAGCAGGCTGCTGAAAAACGAACCTCGCTCGAATCATGGTGCCACCAGGGCCGGAGGCCCGACAGCGGCTAGCCTGGGGCGCAAGCCCCAGGTTAGCGACGAGAAAGAGAACGATCTGAGCCCAGAAGGGGCGACAGAAGTGCGTCACGAGATGCGACGATCTCTTGACCTCGACCGGGTTGTTCAGCAGCTTGCCAGTAGTCCCCGATCAGTGCGCTCTGTGAAATCTCTGGCCTTCCTACGCCCAGAGCTCGCGATAGACCGTATGGCCCTTCGGCAGCGTGGCGAGGAACCATGCCAGCGCCTCGAGCAGCACCGTCTTGTTCGGCGAGAGCGAGAACGTGTAGGCGTCAATGGCGTTCGCCGCCATCTTGATGTCGTGGCTGAACGCCTGCGTGCCGTCGTTCATCGCGCAGGTCAAGACGAGCTGCGCGTACAGCGCCTCGGCCCGGCCGCGCTCGAGCGCCGCCCGCGCGCACCGCGCCGCCTCCGGCGCGTTGGAGATGAGCACCGCGTGGTTGAGCGTCTCGACCGGGTCCGTCGAGTCGGGCAGCGTCGCGCCGCCGAGCGGATCGCGGTTCTCGCCGAGCGTGGTGCTCTGACGCGCCATCTTGCGCACGAAGACCGGCGCCATGAACGCCGCCAGCAGCCGCTGCGGATTGCGCGACGACCGCGTCAGGAACCGGCACTCGCTCGTGTAGTTGAACCCGTCCACGGCACGCATCTGCCGCTCCGGCGCCGCGTTGACGACCGAGCGCGCCGCCGCCACGAGCACCGCGTCCAGAATGCTCCGCACGCCGTAGCCCGCCGCCATGAGCCCCGCGATCGCGTCCACCAGCGCGCCGTCGTCGCCGTCCCAGAGGATCCGGTGCTCGAGCGCGTCGGCCTCTTCCTTCCCGAGGTCCTTGCGCTGCCGCCCGTAGGGGCTCAGATCAACCTTGGCCGCCGCGAGCCGGTCGCGTACGTGCTGGCTGATGTCGTGCTCGCGCGTGCCGAACATCGTCAGGTGCAGCGCCGGGAAGAACGCCGGCGCCGTCCGCTCGAACCCCATCCCGATGCCGAGCTGCCACGCCTTGGCGTAAGAGACGAGCTTGTGACCCATGTAGCTCGTGTCGTCGAGCGCCGTGAAAAACACCCGGTCCCGGATGATGTAGCGCTGCTTCGGGTTGCGCACGAACCCCTGGAACAGCGCGAACGCCGTCCGCGGCCGGCCCGTGCGCAGCGCGTGCTCGAACCCGCGCAGCCGGTGCGACGGGCTGCCGTAGCTCGACGCCCGGATCCGCCCGAGCCGCACCGGGTCGTGCCGCTTCTCCGTCGCCGCGTACCATAGCGCCTGCGACAGCGGCTTGAGCCGCTCGGCCTTCGGTACGAACTGCGCCGCCTGCCACGCGCCCACGAGCCCCATCAGCCCGTGCGGCACCGTTGTCGGGTACGCGTCCTGGAACAACACCTCGCCCAGCCCGCACGCCGCCTCGCGCACGATCACCTCCGGCGCCACCTCGCGCCGCACCAGCACGTCGAACGTCGAGAGAAACGCGTAGAGGTCGCGGCTGCGGATGAGCTTTCGCACCTGATCGCGCACGGCGATTTTCCTTTTGTCCGCCACAACGCGTGCACTATACTTGAGACGCTCGTGAGGTGTCAAACGCTCGCCGCGGGACGGAAGGGAGAGCCTATGGAGGTGTTGGTCTACGGGGCCGGCGCGATCGGCAGCGTATTCGGAGGATTCCTTTCCCGCAAGCACAACGTGACACTCCTCGGCCGGCCCTGGCACCTGCACGAGGTCAGGCGCCTCGGCCTCCAGATCAACGGCATCTGGGGCTCCCACAACTTCGGCAGGTTCGAGCTGTGCACCGAGGCCAAGCTGCTCCGCCGCCGCAAGCCCCGCTACGACCTCATCCTCTGCACGGTCATGGCCAACGACACCGCCGACGCCGCCAAGGAGATCAAGCGCATCGCCAGGGACCACGCCCTCGTCCTGTCCCTGCAGAACGGCTACGGCAACATCGAGGCCCTCGCCGCCGAGCTCCCCATCGGCCAGGTCCTCGCCGGCCGCGTCATCTTCGGCGCCGAGCTCACCCCAGGCACCGCCACCGTCACCGTCAGCGCCGACGACGTCCTCATCGGCGAGGCGGGCAAGACCAAGCGCCTCGAACGCGCCGAGCAGATCGCCCACACGCTGACCGAGTGCGGCATCAAGGCGCACGCCGTGCCCGACATCCGCCGCCATCTCTGGGCCAAGCTCGCCTACAACTGCGCCCTCAACGGGCCCGCCACCCTCCTCGACATCCCGTACGGCAAGCTCCTGCTCACCGAACAGACCAAGGCGCTCATGAAGGCCGTCGTCGCCGAGGTGTACGCCGTCGCCAAAAAACTCAAGATCGAGCTCGACCCCGCCACCCCCCAGGGCTACGTCCAGCGCCTCTTCAAGAAGCTCATCCCCGTGACCAGCGCCCACTACCCCTCGATGCTCCAGCGCATCCGCCACGGGCGCCGCACCGAAATAGACCACCTCAACGGCGCCATCGTCGCGCTCGGCAAAAGGCACAAGGTCGCCACGCCCATGAACGAGATCGTGGCCGACCTCGTCAAGGCCAAGGAACGGCTCAACTTCCGCGAATAACCGTGGACCCTCGCGATGGCCCCGCCATCGGCCTGCGAAGGGAGGTACGAACCATGGCGTTTTGCACCAAGTGCGGCCACGAGCTCGAAGACCTCGGCGTCCCCTGCCCCCATTGCGGCCACCTCGCCGGCCTCGCCGCGCCGGGGGTAGTCCCCGACGAGGCAGCCGTCGGCGAGGCCGAAGAGGCCCCGGCCCTGAAACAGGCGCCCGGGCGAATCGGCCTCCTCGTCCTCGGCGCCCTGCTCCTGATCGCCTTCTTCATGCCCATCTACGACGGCACCAACGTCGTCATGACGAATCCCTTCGAGCTCCTGAAAGCCGACACCCCATTCATCATCAAGCTGCTGACGCTGTACGTGCCGGCCGCCGGCGTCGCCGTCATCGTCCTCGCCTTCGTTCTGAGGGGCCTCATTCGGTCGCTCGCTGTCACCGCCATCGGCCTCTTCCCGCTCGTCCTGTTCTATGTCAGCGCGGTGGCGCGCAGCTCGGTCGGCGAAGGCGGCGCCACGCTCCTCATGGGCGGCGCGCTCGCCGCAGTGGGCATGGCGCTGATCTTTGCCGGCAGCCGCGCCCGACGCTTCCGCCCCTCCAGCCTCCTCGGGGCCATCATCGGCGCGGCGGGCGGCGCTGCGTACGTGGCCGCCATGGTCCTGCCCATCCTTCCGAAGGAGCTTGGCCGGCTGCCCATCGTCGCGCCCGTCATGCTCATCATCGGCGAGGCTGGCAACGGAGAGCCGGTGATCCGGATCGTGACCGGCTGCCTCGACCTGCTGGCCAAGATATTCCTCGTCGTGGCCTCGATCGTCGTCCTCGTCAACGCCGCGCCCAGGCCCGTCCCGGGCATTCGCACCCGCGCCGCCACCCGGCTCTGGATCTGGAGCGTCATCGTCCTGTTCATCACCGCGCTCGTGCCGGCCGGCGTCGTTGCGTACGAGGCCCTGGACGAGGGCGCCCAGGTTGACGAGGCGCTCCTGCAGCGGGCGCTGCCCCTCCTCTGTGTGCTCGTCAAGACGGCCCTGGCGGCCCTGGCCCTGTTCCTGCTCGTCCCCGTCGGTCTCACGCACCTCATCGTGCGTCTCTCCCCGCCGGAGCCCGGCCCGCTGCCCGGCTACGCCGAGGCCACCGGCCCCGCCGCCGCCCAGGCCGGCCCCGCCGGCCTCGAGACCCGCCTCAAGACACTCAAGCAGATGCTCGACGAAGGCATTATCTCCCAGGAAGATTTCGACCGAAAGAAGGAGGAAATCCTCTCCGAGATGTGACCGCCCCAACGCGCAACCACTCGTGAAAAGGAGGCCCGAACATGACGAACACGACCCCCGAACCGGCCCCGGAACACGTCCCCGCGCCGCCGCCCCAGTATCCCGGCGCTCCCGCCAGCGGAGAACGCGACGCCCAGCAGTTGGGCTTCATATGGCTCGGCGCGGTCCTGCTCATTGCGTTCTTCCTGCCCGTCTATCGCGACCGCTTCCTCATGCTCAACATCCTCATGTTCACTGAAGAGGGAGCCCCGGCCCTGATAAAGCTCCTGGCGATCTATCCCGTCCTCGCCGGCATCGCCACCCTCGCGCTCGCGCGCACGGTCAAGGGCATCAACCGCTCCCTCCCGATCCTGGCCATGGGGCTCCTTGTCCTCATCCTGTTCTACCTCAGCCCCGAAATACGCCACGAGGCCGGAGGCGCGACCGGCTCGCCCCTCGGCATCGGCGGGCTGATCATCCTTCTGGGGATGGTCGGCACCTTCGCCGGGAGCCGCGCCCGATGCCTCCGGCCCGCGAGCAAGATTGCCGCCACCGTCGGCGCCGTGGGCGGCGGCCTCTATCTGCTCGCCCTCGTCCTGCCCACCCAGCCCAAGGAGTTCGGCACCGTCGCCGTCGCGGGGCCCTTCAGGGTTCTGTTCGGCACGGAACTCGGCGGCGGCTTCCTCCGGATCGTCATCGGCCTCCTCAGCCTCGGCGGCATGGGCTTGATGATCGCCGCCTCGATCCTGTGCCTGATGAACACCTCGCCCCGCAAGGGCGCACATGCCCGGGCCGCCATGGCCGTCCGCCTGTGGATATGGAGCCTCGTCCTCCTGGTCGTCGCCTCGCTCGTCCCCCTCGTCGAGGCCGTATCCAGCGGCGACGTGTCGGCCAGAGAGCTGTTCTCGGAGTTGTCGTTCATCATCAAGATGGACCTGCACGTCTTCGGCCTCTTCTTCCTCATTCTGCTGGGGGCCGCCGGCCTCATCGCCGACCTCCCCGAGCCGCAGGCGGCATAACAGGCCTGTTCATCGGAAAAAATGGGGACAGGCACCTGTTTTTCTGTAGATGCCGGACACTCTTGATTCACCCCGGCACAGAAAAATAGGCGCCTGTCCC
>CAZJXV010000049.1:0-19147 GCA_964550015.1 uncultured Verrucomicrobiota bacterium | reverse complement strand
CCTATCGCCTCGCCAACCGAGGTGCACTACGCATTCATGCTAGCTACTCACGTTCGGCCCCTTCGGGGCATGGGACGACGTGCGTCGCGCCCTGGAGGACGTGCTGGTAGCGATTTCTTCAACAGGCCCGTGATCCCCAGGAAAACGATCGCAGAAAAAAACACCCGAGCCCCCTAGGGGCGACAGAACCTCCCCCCGCAACGCCGCCCGAAAGCTACCACCGCCCCGTTCAGGCGACCGCGGTTACGCGGCCTTTGCCCCCGCAATGATCCCCGCGCCGTTGGGCAGCGCGACCTTCACCCGCCGCACCGTGCGCAACCCGAGGCGCTTGAACCAGCCCCGCACCTCGCGCTCCGTGTACGTCCGGCCCCCGTCCGTGTGCACCAGCATGTTGAGCGCGAACAACGACGCCCACGCCGGCTCCGTCCGGCCCTCGTCGAGCAGGAAGTCCTGCAACAGCAGCAGCCCCCCCGGCTCGAGCGCCCTCACCACCTTGCGCAGGATGGCCACGTTCACCCGCTCATCGTAGGAGTGGATCAGGTTCGACACCCAGGCGACGTCGTAGCTGCCGGGAATCTTCTTCTCCTCGGCCACGTCGCACGCCGCGAAGCCGAACCGCCCCTCCAGCCCAGAGCGCGCCACCACCTCACGCGCGATCGGCACCACCTCCTCGCGGTCAATCACCGTCGCGCGCAGCCCCGGGTAGCGCCTGCAGAACATGATCGCATACGTCCCCGGCCCGCCCGCGACGTCCGCCAGGTGCGTCCGCCCCGTCAGATCCACGGCCCGGGCGATCCGTTCTCCCCTGGCCCGGCCGCCGGAGTGCATCGCCATGATGAACGCCCGCAACGCCTCGGGCGAGTGCTTGCGCAACCGTTCATGCCGTGCCGGCCTGTTCGTGCGCACCGCCTCCTCGAGCCGCCCCCAGCTCTCCCACATGTACGCCCCGTGCGCGACATTCGCCGCGACGCTCGCCTCGCTCGACCCCACCAGAAACCGCGCCGCCTCCGCACTGTTCGCAAACCCGTCGCCCTTCTTCACCAGAAGCCCCATTCCCACCAGCGCGTTCAGCAGCAGCTCCAGCGACCGCGCCTTCGCCTTGAGCCGCCGCGCCAACTGCGGCGCCGTCCGCGGCCCTGGCGCCGTCCGCGGCGCGTCCTCCAGAGCATCGAAGACCCCCATCACCACTGCCGTCTGCAGCGTGCGCGCCTGCCAGAACGACGCCATCTCGAAAATCCGCTCCGGCCCGCCTTTTTTCCTCATTCTCCGTGTTCTCCGTGCCCTCCGTGGTTCAAAGAATCTCCTCCAGCAGTTCCGCCACGTCCTCGGTCCGCACATCACGCGGCGACGCCTTCGTGCTCCGCCGCGCCATCACGTAGTCCGTGCACGCCGCGATCTCCTCGCGCGCCATCCCGTAGTGCCACAGCCGCGTCACCACGCCCAGCCCGTCGAGCCACGCCTTGAGCGCCTCCACACCGGCCCGCCCGCGCCCGCCGCCGAACAGCTCGTACACCCGCCCGATCTTCTCCGGCGCCGCAGCGTAGTTGAAATCGAGCCCGTGCGCGATCAGCGCCGCGTTCGCCCGCCCGTGCGACACCCCGTGCCACAGCGTCAGCGGATAACTCAGCGCATGGACCATTGTCGTGCCCGTCTGCGCGAGCACCAGCCCCGCCACGCTCGCCGCGTACAGCATCTCGCCCCGCGCACCCAGATCACCCGGCTCCGCCACCGCCCTCGGCAGCGCGTGCCGGATCCGCCCGATCGCCTCGAGCGCCAACGCATCCGCCAGCGGGTTCGCCCGGCGCGACATGGTCCCCTCCGCCGCGTGGCAGAACGCGTCCACCCCCGTGTCCACCGTGTACTCCCGCGGCAGCCCCACCGTCAGCTCCGGATCGAGCAGCGCCAAATACGGAAACGTATCCGGCCCGTTGAGATTGACCTTATCGCCCCTGGCGACCTTATCGCTCTTGCCCTTGTCCGTGAGGATCGCGTACTGCACCACCTCGCTGCCCGTCCCCGCCGTCGTCGGGATCAGCAGCAGCGGCAGCGCCCGGTTCGGCCACCTCGTCCCGACCAGTTCCGCCACCGGCGTCGCGTTCGTCGCCGCCACCGCCGCCCCCTTCGCCGCGTCCATCGCGCTGCCGCCGCCCACGCCGATGACCAGCTCGCACCCCGCCTCCCGCGCCCGCGCGCCGATCTCGTCAACAACCGCGCACGGCGGGTTCGGCGGGCCCGCGCCGAAAACGACCCTCTCGACGCCCGCCGCCTTGAGCAACCGCTCGAGCCGCGCCTTCAGCCCCGACGCCTCCGCCGACCGCCGCCCCGTCACCACGCACACCCGCCTCGCCCCCCGGATGTGCTCGCCGAGCCCAGTCAGCAGCCCGCATCCGAAGCGCATCTCCGTCGGCGCGTAATACCTGAACGCCTCCATCTCACCACGCTCGCCTCGTCCCGGCATCACGGCCTCCTGATGGTGCTCACGCATCGGTCTCGTCGAGATCATACACCCCAACACCACCTGGTCCAAGCGGCGACGGCTTGGGGGGGTTGACCGGGTTTCGCAGCAGCCTGCTAGACGACGAGCGACATCGCCGCCGCGCCGAAGCCCGCCGCGCTGCCGACGAGCAGCACTTTGCTGCCGGGGCCGATCCGCCCGGCGTCGAGCGCCTCGCCGTAGGCGATGGGGATCGAGGCGGCGGCGCAGTTGCCGTAGCGCTCCACGGTGCTGGTCACGCGCTCGAGCGGGAAGTCGTGCATGCGGCACAGCTCGGTCGTCATCGCGGTGCTCACCTGGTGCGGGGCGACGAGGTCCACGTCGTCGAGCGTCCAGCCGGTCTTCTCGAGCGTGCGCGCGATGACGTGCGGCACGTGTTCGATGGCCAGGGCGTTGAGGGGCACCGTATCGCTGGTGAAGTACGTGTCGACCTCGGCGTGGTGCCTGGGCGAGATGGAGCCGCCGGCGCGCACGACGCACAGCTCCCAGTGGCGGCCGTCGGAGAAGAACTCGCTCGCAAGCAGGCCGCGCCCGTCGGCGCCGTCGGCGCCGTCGGCAGCGTCGGCGGCGTTCGCCGGCTCGAGCACCCAGGCGCCGCCGCCGTCGCCGAGCGTGAGCGCAGCGAAGCCGCGTTCGAGATCGGCCCGGTCCTTGAGGCCCCAGTTGATCCACGCGCTGGCGAGCTCGCCCGAGCAGACCAGCGCGCAGCGGGCGCGGCCGGTGGCGACCTGGGCGTCGGCCATGTCGAGCGCGTTGAGGAAACTGTTGCAGGCGTTCGAGAGGTCGAGCACGTGCGCGTTCGCCGCCCCGAGCTTGGCCTGCACGATGTTGGCCGTGGCCGGCTCGCTCAGATCCCGCGAGCACGCGGCGAAGATAAGCAGGTCCACGTCCCCGGGCGTCCGCCCGGCGCGTTCGAGCGCCTGGCGCGCGGCGGGCACGGCCATGTCGGAAGCGTCGGCGCCGGGCGGGGCGTGGCGCCGTTCGCGCACGCCGGTGAGCGACTCCAGCAGCCGGCCCACGCCGTTGCGCTCGATGGCGAGGCGGCGGTCAATGTCCTGGCTCGTCACGACCGTGTCGGGCACGTAGTGGCCGCTGCCGGCGATGAAGCTTGAAGGCCGAGTGCGCATCGTGTCTCCTTGTCCCCCGCGGCGGCTAGACGTAGCCGAGGCTGCGGAGCCGGCCCATAATCTCATTCTGTTCCTCTCGCGTCAACTCTGCCCGGCCGCCGAAGTGCGGCTCGACCGGCTTGCACGCGCGCACGGGATGCGCTTCGAAGAAGTCGGTCTCGAAAGCGTCGGCCAGCGGCCGGCCGTCCATGTCGGACGGCACGGGGCACCCGAGCACGTGCAGGACCGTTGGCGCCACGTCCACAATGCCCGCGCCCTGGAGCGCCCGGCCCCGGCCCACCGGCGGGCCGTGGGCGATGAACACCCCGTCCATCCGGTGGTTGCCCGGCCAGACGCGGCTCTTCATCACCGGCCTGTTCGAGAGGAAATCAAAGAGGTTCGTCGGCAGGTAGCCTTCCTCGAGCGGGAGGAACATCACGTCGGGCGCTGCGCCGCTCGAGTCGGCGCCGTAGAGCTCCTCGCCCGTGTGGATGTGCTCGCCGGCGTGCGTGCCATCGAGGCCGCGTGCGAGGGCCCGGAGCCGCTCGACGAGGCGCGCCCGGACGGCGAGGTAGTCGGCCCCCGGCTCGACGCTGCCGGCCGGCTCGCGGCCGCGCAGGTTCACCACGAGCGAGCCGATGCTCAGCCCGGGCGGCGAGAAGGCCGTGGTGCGGCGCCAGTCCACGTCCCGAAACGAGAGCACCCCGCGCCGCGAGCGGCGCTGGGCCGTGCGGAGCCGCTCGAGGGGCGAGACCGCGTTGCCTCCAAGCGGGATGACGCTTTCGAGCCGGGCGCGCAAAAGCGTGAGCGTGGACGCCGTGAGCCCCAGCCGCCATGCGAGGAGCCTGAGCCACGTCAGGGGCCGGCGCCGGAAGCGGATGAAGCCCTCGCGCGCAAGCCACCAGTTGAGGTCAATCACGTGGTGCACGGGCCCGAAGCCGTGGTCGGAGATGACCAGCGTGGTGGTGTCGCTGCCGAGCGCGCGGCGCAGCACGCCGATCTGCTCGTCGAGCCCGCGCAGGTACCCCATGATGGGGCCGCGCACGCGCGCGGCAAGACGCGCCTTGTGCTGCGGGTGCGATTCGTCCAAAAGATTCCACAGCTCGTGCTGGAGGCGGTCCGTGCCCCAGATGTGCAGCATGACCAGGCGCGCGTCGAGGCGCTCGGCGAGCCAGCCGGCCACGCGGAACTTGTAGTCCGCCTCGTGGCGGAGCACCTTGAGGAAGCGCTCGACGGTGGCGGCGCTCGAGTTGGCGCAAAAGACGGGCACGTCGAGATAGAGGGGGTAAGGGCCGAAGCGCGCCTCGATCTCATCGAGGAGTTCGCCCGGGTGCGTGAAATCGCGCCGGCCCGCCGGCGTCATGAAGCCGCTGATGAGCGCACCCTCCAGCGGCGTCGGCGGATACGTCATCGGCACGCCGACCACGGCCGAGGGCACCCGGAACTCGCGCAGGTAATCCCAGAGCGTCGCCCCCCGGACGCTGCCGGCGTTGGCGGGCCGGAAATCGTCGTTCGTCGCACCGTGCGCCGCGTCGGGGCCGCGGTCGGTGAAGCCGAAGACGCCGTGGCGGCCCGGGTGCTTGCCCGTGGCGAAGGAGACCCACGCCGGCGGGGTCAGCGGCGGCACGACGGAGCGCAGCGGCCCGTGCGCGCCGTCGCGTGCAAGCGCAGCGAGATTCGGCAAAACGCCCGCATCCATCCACGGGCGCAGGAGCCGGAAGTCGGCCCCGTCGAGGGCGACAACGAGGACGCGCGCCGACACTGTTCCTCCTGTGGTTGCCTCTCATTGTAGCGTCGGGCCGGCTGTCGCGCGAGGAAATCCGGCGCGGCGCCGGGCGGGAGGGGGTATCAGCGGGCAATCTTGACGGGCCGGTGGGTCTCCGCGGACTCGTAGGCCGCGAGCGCGACCCGCAGCGCTTCGAGCCCGTCACGCCCCGTGATCGTGGGCTCGCGGTCGCCGGCGATACATTCCACGAAGTCGCTCACGAGAAAGAAATCCATGTCGTCGGCCACGGACACCTCGCGGGCCACGTGCTCCTCGGCGGCGTAGACCATCACCTTCTGGTCGAACGCATCCACGCAGAGCACGCCCTCGGTGCCGCTGATGGTCATCGTCACGTCGCCCCAGGTGGGGTAGGCGCGATTGCGCGACCAGGAGGGGTCGAGCGTGGCGAACACGCCGTTGTCGAAGGTCAGGGTGAGCGTGCCGCAATCGTCGAACTCGTCGCCGTAGATCATGCTGCCCACCTCGGCGTACACCTCGGTGACCTCGGCGCCGAGGAACCAGCGCATCAGGTCGGCGACGTGCACCGTGTGATCCATGACGGCGCCGCCGCCGGCGAGGCGCTTGTCGGTGAACCAGCCCCCCGGCATCGTGCCCCGGTTCGTGCCCTTGACGGCGAGGATGCGGCCGAGCTTGCCCTCCTCGACCATCTGCTTGGCGCGCACGACGGCGGTGAGGAACCGGCACGGGAACGCGACCTGCAGCTTGACGCCGTTGGCCTGGCACGCATGCATCATGGCCGCGGCGTCCTCGACGGTGGTGGCGATGGGCTTCTCGCACAGCACGTGCTTGCCGGCCTCGGCCGCAGCCACCGTGAGCTCGCGGTGGCGGGCGTTCTCGGAGCAGACGATGACGGCATCCACCTCGGGCCCGAGCAGCAGCTCGAGCTTGTGGCAGAAGTCCGTGTGAAAGCGCTGGGCCATGGTGCGGCCGCGGGCCTTGTCGCGGTCGTAGACGCCCGCGAGCACGGCGCCCTCGAGCCGCGCTACGGCCGCCGCGTAGCTCGCCCCGTGCATGTGGGCGAAGCTGAGCATGCCGATGCGGACCGGGCCCGTGCCGCTCATAGCGTCACCGCCTCCCCCGTGAGGGCCGAGCGCTCGGCCGCGTCGGCCACGCGCAGAACGTCCACCGCGTAGTCGAACGTGATGGGCGGCTCGCCGCCCTGCTCGATGGCCTCGACGAAGAGCTTGAGCTCGGTCGCGTAGGCCGACTCGGCGTAGGGGCTCTCGGGCAACTCCGCGCCGATGCGCTTCGTTGCCTCGGCCCCCGAGGGGCAGAAGACCAGGGGCCGGGTCCGGCGGCTGTCGTATTCCACGATGCCCGCGCTGCCCGAAGCCTCGAACGCCATGTAGAAACCCGCCGCGTACAGCCAGCTCGCCTCGATGTGGGCGATGGCGCCCTGGGCGAAGCGCAGCGTGATGAGCGCGTAATCGCCGTGGTCGTTCGAGGCGTCATGGGCGAGGAGCCCCTTGGCATAAACCCGCTCCACCGGCCCGAAGCACGCCATGCAGAAGTCAATGTCGTGGATGGCAAGGTCGTAGATGACCCCGCCGCTGCGGTCATAGTCCATGAACCAACTGTCCGAGCCGGGCGGCGCGTACAGGTTGCGCTCCGTGCGCGCCACGGCCGGCGTGCCGATCGCGCCGTCGTCGAGCAGGCGCTTGATGCCGGCGTACTCGGGGAAGAAGCGCAGCACGTGGCCCACCATGGCCGTGCCGGACGCGCCCCGGGCGGCCTCGAGCATGGCCAGACCCTCGTCGAGACGGCGTGCGATCGGCTTCTCGCAAAAGACGTGCTTGCCCGCCTCGAGCGCGCCCACGACGATGTCCTTATGCGATTCGGTGCTCGTGGCGACGACGACGAGCTCGATGGACGCGTCGTCGAAAACGTCGGCGGCCGTGCACGCGGCGGCGTCGTACTGCGCCGCGAGCGCCTGGGCGGCCTCGGGCCGGAGGTCGGCGACGGCGGCGACCTGCATCCCCGGCAGGGCGTGGCACGAGGCGGCGTGGGTGCGGCCCATGACGCCGGCGCCGATGATCGCCGCCTTCATCATTCGACGTCCTCGAGGTCGGCCCGGGCCTTAAGCGCCTCCTGGCGCAGGGCCTCAGCGTAGTCGTCCACCGCGGCCCTGGCCTCGAGCTCCTGGAACCACTCGGCGTAAGACTCGCCGCGCAGCGAGCGCAGGACCTGCTCGGTGAACGGGGGCCCCTGCTCGGCGCGGGCGTGTGCATCGGGCCCCTGCGTGTCGAGCACGTTGAAGAAAACGGAGCCTTGCTCGAGCAGGACGAGGTAAACGTCCTTGGGCTGCCGGAAGCCGTCGGCGAGCATCTCCTCGGCCTTCGAGGCGCGGAAGATCACCCGTGCCGCGTCCTCGAGCCCGGGGAGCTCCTCGGCCTGTGCGTCGAATGGGCCGGCCTGCGTCACCCCGATATGGAGCTTCGAGCAGGCGTCGAGGAAGCCGATCTCCTCCCCGGTCATCACCTCCTCGACCTCCTCGAACAGGCCGGCGGCCAGCTCGTGCGCGACCCGGCGCGCCCTCTCCCGGGCCAGTTCCGTGCGCGCGACGGCCAGCGCCTCGTCGAGCGGCCGGTGGCGCGTCTCGATGTCGGGGGCCGTGTACGTCGGGGAGAGAACGCACCAGCCTTGCTTGACCTTGATCGGGCCGCTCACGTCACCCGGCGCCATGCGCGACACGGTGCCGGGCCTGGGCTCGAACACGGCCTCGCGGAAGGCCTCCTCGTCAGCAGCAATGTTGCCGTCTATCTCCCCCTCCTCGTCGAAGAGCGGGGTGTGGTGCACCTCGTAGCCGCACCGGGCGGCCTGCTGGATGAGGCGCACCGGGGTCGCAACCGAGAACATGCGCGAGGCATCCGCCCGGGCGAGCTTATCGGCCTCGCGCAGCAGGTCGCGGTCGGCCTCGATCACGGCGGCGCGCACCTCGTCGGCGCACTCCTCGTAGGGGCGCGGCGTGCCGTCCTCGGCGGCAAAAGCCTCCGTGTGGGCCTCGTAGTAGGCGGTGAGCGTCTCGTCGGGCACCTCCACCTTGGGGTAGGCGCTCTTGGTTTCGACCAGGACGTACATCACGGCGACCTTCGGAGCGATGTGGTAGTCCTCGAGCCAGCCGCGGGAGGTCATGTAGAAGTCGAGCACCTCGTCGTCGCGCAGCGTGTCCGGCTCCATGAGCGCCTCGTACGGCTCGAAGTGGTACGCGATCGTGTAGGTGGTGTAGCGCTGGTCGAACCGCTCCGTGACGTCTTGCGCGGGCGCCTTCACCGCGTTGAGCACCATGCGCTGGAGGGTCGCGATCCGGATGGTGGTGCGAACCTCGCGCTCGAAGGCCCCGCGATCGAGCTCGCTCGCGCGCAGGCGGGCGGTATACCGCTCCTGATCGATCGTGCCGTCGTCGCCCGGGAACAGCAGGTAGAGGTAGTTGCGCACGTCCTCGTCGCTCACCGGGATGCCGAGGCGGCGGGCCTCGTGCGCCAGGATGAGGCGGCGCCATGTGGCCCGGCGCTGATATTGCCAGCGAACCGCCTGGTCTTCGGCCCGCAGCAGGGGCCACACCTCGGCCCACAGCACCTTGAGGTTGTCACGAAACTCGGCCAGGTACTCCTCGTCGGTCATGCCGAGCGCGCGGCGCCGCTCGGCGTAGGCCGCCTCGTCGTACTCGCCGGTTTCGGGGTCGGTGAAGCGCGCCTTCAGGCTCTCTCGCGCCACCTCGACGCTGACGATTTCAACGGGGCGGGGCCGTTCCCCCGTGTAGAGCAGCGCGTACAGTCGCTCTCGCTGCCTGAGCATCGCCTCGTGCTGGGCGATGGCGGCGAGCGCCAGCTCGCGCCGGACGCGCAGGAAGTCATACTGCGGCTTGCGGTAGGCGAACGTCTCGAGCGCGATCGAGAAATCGTTCGCCGCTCCCACCTCGGCCGTCAGCGCCTGGCGGAACGTGCCTCGAGTGACGCCCTGGCCGAACACGGTGCCCTGCCGGGCGCGCTCGCCGGTGGGTTGGAGCGCCCTCGGTACGTACAGGACGGCGAACGCGGGCACCAGGATAATAATGATGGCCCAGAAGATGATCTTGGTGTGTTTGCGGAACGCGCCGAGCATAGTCAGCTATCTCTCGAACATGTGAACATCTCGCCCGACCCGGGCGGGCCCCGCTCCGGGCGGGCCCCCGCCCCGGGCGGCTCCGTGAGCCGCTGGTCGGCCGGAAGCCGGTACTATAGGGTGCGCGGCCCCGCGCCGCAACAGTTTTGGCGCGCCCGCGGGCAGCCCGTACCCACAGCCCCGAATGGGCATGATCAAAGCCCCCGCACGACACCGCACCATGCAACCAGCTCGCATCTCTCACAGCGCGTAAGGCGCCGGAAATAATGGGGACTGGCACCTATTCTTGAGTAGAGGCCGGACACATGTGACACACCGTGGCGCACAAGAATAGGTGCCTGTCCCCATTTGGGGCTCGCGAGGCCCGTTTCGCATCGCAAGCGGCCTCGCGCCGGCTCTGTGTGAAAAATGCGGGGTAGCATCAATGCGTCGCTCGCTCCCGTGAACGTGCACCCGCCGCGTCAGGCGCCTGTCAACGAGAACGGCCCTCTATCCGAGCATTCAGCTCCCGGGAAAAAGCTTGACAATCCATGCAAGATTATGGATTCTGTCAGCAACAGACGGGGGTGGTCTGGCGGAATCCCTTCGGGACGGCACGCAACAACGCAACGTGCCCTCGCCCCGGATCTGACTGCCTCCACACATTCCGGAGGGCCACAACAATGAGAACCCACACGACCCATCTCGGCCTCCTCACCCTCACCCTACTGGTCATCCTGCTTGTTTCCCTGGAGGCGACGGCCGGAACCCCGGGAGAGGCCAAGTACGACATCCATGTCAGCGATGTGCCGATGGTCGGCCTGCGGTCGCCCGCCCTCGATCGGGACAACACGATGTACGTCGGGGGCGACGACGGCATCATCTACGCGATCAGTTCGGACGGGACCGTCAAGTGGACCTACAACACAGGCAGCCCGGTCACCACGAACGCGGCCATCTACTACAGCCCGGACAACGAGCACGCGCAGTACAACGGCACCATCTACGTCGGGCTCCAGGACGGCCGTGTCCTGGCCCTCGGCCCGGCAGGCAACCTCAAGTGGACATGCCACGCCGGCAGCCCCATCAACGCCTCCCCGGCCCTCGCCGCCGACGGCACCATATACGTCGGCAAGGAACTGTCGGTCCTTCTCGCCATCACGCCGGACGGAGACCAAAAATGGGCCCGCGCCATGCCGGACTCCGAGGAAGGCATCTACGACCCCGTGATCGACCCCCATGGAACCATCTACTTCGGCGTCAGGGACGACAATCACTTCTATGCCTACAACCCGGACGGGTCGCAAAAGTGGGTCACGTATGTCGTCAACGGCGCCCGGAGCGCGGCCGCACTCGGCAAAGATGGCACCATCTACTTCGTGACCCCTTTGAACCTGCGTGCTCTCTGGCCGAGCGGAGATCCGAAGTGGCGCGTCTTTGTCGGCGAGTTCGGAGACGTGGACGCCACGCCCGTCATCGGCCACCAAGGCATGATCTACGTAAGCGCCCATGCCCTCAACGCCATCAACCCTGACGGCACGTACGGGTGGGTGTTCTGGCCCGGCCCGGGCTCGCCCACGCCCGTGGTCTCGTCCGTCGCGGTCGACTCGAACGGCCTCATCTACGCCGTCGGCGCACTCGACAAACGCATCTACTGCGTCGCCCCCGGCGGGACGTTCGTGTGGAGCTACTATGCAGGAGGCCTGGGCCACTGGCCGTCCTGCCCCGTCGTCGGCAGCGACGGGCTCGTCTACGCCGCAGAATACAACCAGGTCAGGGCCCTCTACACCGGCGCGACCGGCCCCTTCGATGGCCCGTGGCCCATGTACCGCCAAAACGCCGCGTGCAACGCGCGCCTCGACACGTTGTGGTCTATCTTGAGCCAGTTGAAGGACCTGGCCTTCTTCGTCGCCGAGGCCGACCTGGGCGACAGACTGAAGGGACAACTGGTCATGAGGCTCAAGTCCGCGATGCAGTCGCTCGAAGCGGGCCACATCAGGCCCACGATGCACAAGGTCGGCGCCTTCATCAACCACGTCGAAGCTCAGGAAGGAAAGAAGATCCCCGTCGAGATCGCCGACGCCCTGATCCGATACGCCCTCGACATCATCACCGACAACTGACCCGCTGGCTGCCCCAGACCAACGGCCTCGCGGCCAGCTTGAGCGACGCGACCGTCACCCTCGCGGTTCAGCCGACTCCCCGCCGGGACAGATAGGCAACCGAATATGCTATCCCCCGATTTGCCCGGATGGACGGGGCGCAGACGCGAGATTCTTTTGGCTGGACGGAGTAGTTCGGACGGGCGATAATAACAACATGCCTACCATTGAGAACGCCTTTGCTGGGATCGTGCTCACGGCCCAGACGTTTAACCCATCCATATTCACTGAGACATGGCTCACGCAAAATGATCTTGTTCCCGCGGATGCCTTCGTCGGCATGAGGGTATTTTCTCCAGAGGCGGCGCAGTTTCAGACAGCCAGTTTTCAGGTTCTTGTCATACCACCGAAGATGCAGATCACCTTCGGCATCCATGGGAATGCCGGCGGTGCCGATCTGCCTCAAAGAATAGCCACACGTACAGTGGAACTTCTTCCTCACACGCCATATCAGGCGCTCGGGCTCAACTTTGACTACTTTGTTGCGCAGCCCGAGGGCCAGGATTTTAGTGGTTACACCCGCGCGTTGTTTGGCGAAGGACAGAACAGCATCCTTGGTGAGTTCTCGGCAGCCGATGCCAGGTTCGGACGCTACCTGTCGAAGGATCACGGAGAAGCCCGCCTCAAGCTCGACATCAAGCCGGTGCAAGCCGGGCCAGAAGGAGAAAGAAAGGACGTGCTCCAGTTCTCACTTAACTTCCACCACGATGTTTCTTCGTTCAGCCTTGATGAACGGGTCGCGAGGCTGGCGCAGATGATCAGTCGCTGGGCCTCTCTCCGTGACTATGCAGAGCGCCTGGTGAACCTGGCAACAGCGGATGGGGTGGCTGGCTGATGGGCATGAACCTGGCAACGCTTGGCATCAAGGCCATCGAGGAGACAGAGGGATACCGTCTTCTCCGATCCGTTCTTTCAGCTCAGGGACGGTTGTACCCGCCCGATATGCTGGCCGAGAGTGTACTGGACACCACGTCTGAGACAGGTCCCAACCGCTCCGTTGTCCCCGCCCGGGATGACCCGTGGCTCCCAAGAGCCGACTCTGCACAGACAAAGAATCTGATTCTTAGCGGCAATATACCGACGCAACGTGCAGTGGGCTCCTTGCCCCCGCGACGTTTTGAGTGGCCGTTGACGCATGCCCATCCTGAGCCCACGGATTTGGAGCTTGGACCTGCTTTCAACAAGCTTGATGATGAAACTGCAGGGTTTGTCGCGGAATCCGGCTTGACTGCCAGTGTCGCATGGCTCCAGGTTGTCGCTCCCCACGTGTTCGATGGGGCTGATTTCGATATTGAGCTTCTTCCGGCCGAAGATAGCGAGGAGCGGTTACTGGCATTGAAGGTGTATGGCGCCTTCAGCCCTTCAGAATTCCGCAAGCGCAGGCATCGAATCTGTGACGCAATGCTTGCGGCTGACCACAAAGGTCTCTACGCAGTCATCAGCATTTTCCAGCGCAGAGTGGTAGACGGTGGATGGCAGACTCTTTCTCGGTACAGCTCGCTTTCTGCAGAGTAGCGGTTCCGACGAAGCGGCATATCGTAGCGCCGTGAGTCGAGCATACTACGCGTGTTTCCTTGAAGCGCGCCGAGTCGCATTCACACATTGTAGTGCCCCGGCGAAGAAGAAAGGAGGCATCTCCAAGGAGCGAGCGATCACACATAAGCCTTTGCAGTGGTGCCTCAAGTCTAGCTCGTCCAAGAACATCCAGGAGCTGGGACAAGACCTTGCGGGTCTCTGCGGCAGTAGACAGGACGCAGACTACAACATGACGGCGTCCTTGACCTCTGCTGATGCCCAGGATGCCATTGCCCATGCCGAAGCCTTCCTGAACGCTTTCTCGGGTGTGTCTCCTGCCCAGATAGGAAATGCTATGGCAGAACACATCAGCAAGACACACGCATGAGGCCCTGTTTTGCAGCGCAACGCAACTCGACCTTCGGAACTTCCGCCGGATAAGCGAACTGCCAAATCACGGGACACCATGCCCGTCTTGCCCTTCCTGCTGGCCCAGGGCGGACAATCAAGGATGGTGTCTGCCGAAGATGCGATAGTCTAATTCTTAACACTGCCGAGCGTGGTCGTCGGGACCTCTGCCGGCGGCCCGGCTTAGAGCTTCACGACCGTCCCGCGCCCGTCGAGGTCCCCCGTCGCGTTGCGCGTATCGAACACCACCGGCGCGTGCTCGACGATCTGCCCGTAGTCGAACCCGCTGTGGTCCGTGATGATAATCGCCAGGTCGCAGCCCGCCAGCCGCTTCGGCGTCGGCTCGACGGCCTCGAGCCGCACCCCCTCCCCCTGGAGGACCGGCACGTGCGGATCGGCGTACTCGACCGCCGCGCCCTTCTTCAGCAGCAGGTCAATCACCGCGATCGCCGGCGATTCCCGCGTATCGCCCACGTCCTTCTTGTACGCCACGCCGAGCACGAGCACCTTCGAGCCCTTCAGCGGCTTGCCGCGCTCGTTGAGGATCGCCCCCGCGCGCTCGACCACGTGCCCCGGCATGGACTCGTTGACCTCCGCCGCCAGCTCGATGAACTTCGGGTTGAACTTCGCCAGTTTCGCCTTCCACGACAAGAAAAGCGGGTCGATCGGGATGCAGTGCCCGCCCAACCCCGGGCCGGGCCGGAACGCCGCGAAGCCGAACGGCTTCGTCGCCGCCGCCTCGATCACCTCCCACACGTCAATGCCCATCGCATGGCACATCAGCGCGATCTCGTTGATCAGCCCGATGTTCACACTCCGGTACGTGTTCTCCAGCAGCTTCACCGTCTCGGCCACCCGCGCCGACGACACCGGCACCACCCGGACGAACACGTGCTTGTAGAGCCGCGCCGCCAGCGCCGTACACGCCGGCGTGATCCCCCCAACCACCTTCGGGATCTTCGGCGTCGGAAACTCCGCATTGCCCGGGTCCACGCGCTCGGGCGAAAAGCACAGAAACCACTCCTCCCCTATGCGCCCCTTGGAAGTTCCTACGGCCTTTGCCTCTGCCAGCTTCGGCAGGACCACCTCCTCACACGTGCCGGGGTACGTCGTGCTCTCCAGCACAACGAGACGACACCGCTCCCCGTACGCCACGAGCTCCTCGCACGCCGCGATGATGTGCGAGATGTCCGGGTCCCTCGTCTTCCGAAGCGGCGTCGGCACGCAGATGACGGCCACGTCGCACTCGCCCAGCCGCGCAAAGTCGGTAGTAGCCGCAAGCGTCCCGGCCTCGACGAAGCCCTGCACCTCGTCGGCCGGCACGTCGCCGACGTACGACTCGCCCGCATTGAGCTGCTCGACCTTCCTGGCGTCGATATCGAAACCCGTGACCGCGAAGCCCGCCTTGGCGAACTCCACCGCCAGCGGCAGCCCCACGTACCCCAGGCCGATCACGCCCAGCCGCGCCGCCAGCGTATCAATCGCGTGTTCAAGCTCTTCGCGCGCCGTCACCGCCGTCACCGCCGTTACCGCCGTCCTTTGAAACGCCTAGCCCGCATTTCTCACAGCGCGCACCGCGCGGAAAAAATGGGGACTGGCACCTATTCTTCGTGGATGCCGGACACATTGGACACACCGTGGCGCAGAACAATAGGTGCCTGTCCCCATTTTTTCATCTGCCACGGGCTGTCCACAGCAACCTGCCTGTTCCTGGCCTGTCACCCCTTGCGGTGAGGCCCGTTGCGCATCGCAAACGGCCTCGCCCTGGCTCTCCGTGAGAAATGCCTGCGTTAGCGCCCGATGCTCTTGTAGATGAACCCGAGCGCCTCCATCCGGGCCGGCTCGAACAGGTTCCGCCCGTCAATGACGATCGGCTGCGCGAGCAGCCCCCGCACCCGCTCGAGATCGAGCTGCTTGAACTCGTCCCACTCCGTCACGATCACGAGCGCATCCGCCCCGTCGGCCGCCTCGTACGCGTCGCGGCAGAACGTCACGTCCTCGAGCATGCGCCCCGCGTTGGGCATCGCCACCGGGTCGTACGCCCGCACGCTCGCCCCCTCCTTCTGCAGCGCGCGGATGATGTCGATCGAGGGCGCGTTGCGCAGGTCGTCCGTGTCCGGCTTGAACGCCAGCCCGAGCACCCCGATCGTCTTGTCGCCCACGACCCACAGCGTCTCCTCGATCTTCTTGACGAACCGCAGCCGCTGCTCGGCGTTGACCGCCTGCACCGCCTTGAGGATGCCGAAGTCGTAGCCGAGCCCCTCGGCGATATGAATGAACGCCGACACGTCCTTGGGAAAGCACGAACCGCCGTAGCCGACGCCCGCGCGCAAGAACAGGCGGCCGATCCGCTCGTCGAGCCTCATGCCCTCGACCACCTCGTCCACGTTCGCGCCCGCCAGCTCGCAGATCGCCGCAATCGAGTTGATGAACGAAATCTTCATCGCCAGAAACGAGTTGCACGCGTGCTTGATGATCTCCGCGCTCTTGATGTCCGTGACGATGATCGGCGCACCGAACGGCTCGTACAGCTCGCGCATCTCCGTCGCCGCCCGCTCGCTCGTGACCCCCACCACGATGCGGTCCGGGCGCATCGCGTCCTCGACCGCGCTGCCCTCGCGCAGAAACTCCGGGTTCGACACGATGTCGAAGTCCAGGTTCCCCTTGTTGCTGCGCTTGATCGTCTCGCTCACCTTCTCGCCCGTGCGCACCGGCACGGTGCTCTTGTCCACAATCACCCGGTAGCCGTCCATCGTCTGCGCGATCGTGCGCGCGGCGAGCTCGACGTAGCGCAGGTCCGCCTGCCCGTCGGCCTTCGGCGGCGTGTTGACGCAGATGAAAACGATGTCCGAGCGCCGGACGCACTCGGCCGTCTCCGTGCCGAACTCGAGCCGCCCCGCCGCCCGGTTCCTCTCGATCAGCTCGCCCAGGCCCGGCTCGTAGATCGGCACCTCGCCCCGCTTGAGCGTTGCGATCTTCTCCGTGTTGCTGTCGATGCCGTACACCGTGTGCCCGACCTCGGCCAGGCACGTGCCCGTCACCAGCCCCACGTAGCCGACCCCAATGATTCCCACTCGCTTGGGCATCCGGCGTGTGTCCCCTCGCGCCATCCGGTCCGTCTCTCAGTCTCTGTGGGAAGAAAGCCGGGCGCCACCCTCGGCCCCCGGCATCAGTCTCGTCGTCAGGCTCCGTCGGCCCCGCCGCCCCTACTGGCTGACGCGGATCCCCATCTCGGGATAGGCCTTCAAGTTGAACATCAGCCAGTACTGGTTGTCGTCGTCGAGCTTGCGATACGCCAAAGTCAGGACCCACGTGCGCAGGTCGTGCGACACGGCGACCTCCATCTCCTCGTTGTCGCCGTTGTCCAGGTTGTAACGGTCATACACCTCGAGCCACCACAGCTCCGTGAGCTTCTCGTACGACTGCACCGCCACCAGGTGCGACTCGTCGTCGTTCCGGTAACGGTACTCGAGGCTCTGCAGCCACACGTCCTCGCTGAACACCGTCATCTGCGTGTTGAACTCGCTCAACTCCGTGTCGCCCACGTCCCAGGCCACATCCACGTCAACCCAGAACGAACGGCTCGGCCGGATCTCCAGGTCGTGGTGCAGGTCGCCCCACGACTCGCCCGTCACGTCGTCGTCGGGGTAGTAGTCAATGTAGGTGTCGAAGTCCACCAGGTCCCACACCCCGCCGTAGCGCTTCGTCTGCAGCTTGTTGCGCGCCCCCAGCCGGAAGCGGTTCTCCTCGCCCAGCTCGTCAATCCGGTCGAACTGCAGCAGCTTGTCCGGCGTTGTGTCGGGCTCCGGCGTGTAAAAGTAGATGAGTCGCGGCTCGATCACGTGCCGCAGCCCGTGAATGTTGGTGGCCGTATCCTCCACGTCCCACACCCGGAAGATCTTCGTGAAGAACTCGAGCTCCGCCGACACGAGCCCGCGGAACACATCGTCCTCCTCGACCCCCTTCGAGTAATACGTGCCCCGCAACCCCAGGCGCGGCACCATCGTGAGCCACCCGAAGTACTTGCGCGGATACGAGAACTCGTGGAAACTGTCGAAACGCGCCGAGTCGTAGTCCTCGATCGGCACGCCTTCCTCGTCCACCGCGCCCGTCGGAAAGCGCCGCTCCAGCCACGCCGCGCTCGTCGTCCCCTCGTAGTAGAACGGCGACCGGCCCAGCCGCTGCAGCGGAAACTCGGCCGACACCTCCGGCAGCCGCTCGACCACTTCGTAGAAGTCGTTGAGCCGCTTGTGCACGTCGACATTGATCATGAAGCGCGGATCGTAGCGCTGCACGTGCAGGAAACTGCGCGGCTGCACCTCGTTCTCGAAATCGTCCCGGAAAAAGTCCTCGAGCACGTCCGCATCGCTCAGCTCGTGCAGCTCGAGCCACGCGTCCCACCGGCCGCCCAGCGGCTGGCGCTGCCTGTACGTGAGCCGCCAGCGCTCATCCTCGTCGCGCAGGCCGCTCCGGTCGTCGGCATAGTACGCCGTCAGGTCCCCCTCGCCGCCCTGGGGCATCGGCACCGTAAGGTCCACCCCCGTGGCCCACTCCTGCTTCTCCCGGCGGTCGAGGTGGATCGAGGCCCGCGCGTCACGGAGCATGAAGTTGTACGCCGTCAGGATGAACGCCCCCCAGTCCGCCGTGCGGCCCACGCGCACCGAAATCGGCGAACGCTTGTCATCGAGCCGCTGCACCCATTTGGGCCAGTACAGCACCGGCACCCGCCCCGCATACACCACCGCGTTATAGGCCACCACCTTGACCCCCGGGCGAATCACGATCGTCTTGGCCCGGATGCGCCAGTTGGGGCGAATATAGTCGTCCGTCGTTACATAGCCGTTCTGCACCCGGTACTCGTCGGCGCTCACGCGGTAGATCTTCTCGCCCCACGCATACCACGGGTCCGCCCCCGACATCGTCAGCGCCGCCACCCCGAGTCCGCTGTCCACGTCGTACCGCAGCCGCGCGCACGTCACGAACAGATCCGTGTCGCGCTGAAGCACCACGTTGCCCTCGGCCTCGACCAGCCGCTGCGTGCCGTGCCAGATGAGCCGGTCGGCCCTGATCGAGGTGCCGCGGTAACTGTAACGGACCTGCTTCTCGACCCGGCTGTACACGGCCCGGTCTCCCTCGATGGTGAGCTCGTCGCCCGTGATGGTGGGGTTGGCGGCCTCGCCGCTCTCCGGCACGGCCCCCTCGGCGCCCCAGGCGGCCGCGGCCCCGACCACCAGGCCCAGCAGCACGATCCACACACCCCATCGCTCAGGCACCACCCGCTCAGGCACCACCCGCTCAGGCATCACCCGCTCAGGCATCATCCGCTCAGGCATCAGCGCGTTCCTTTCGTTGTGCAAGGTCCCGTCGCTCCTGCGCCCTCACTCGCCTGCCCGTGGCTCGAGCACGCTCAGGCCCCCGAGATACGGCTGAAGCACCTCGGGCACGCGCACGCGGCCGTCGGGCTCCTGATTCGACTCCAGCAGCGACGCCAGCAGGCGTGAGGTGGCCAGGCCGCTGCCGTTGAGTGTATGCACGTACCGGTTCTTGCCGGTATCGGCTTTCTTGTAGCGGATGTTGCCGCGCACCGCCTGGTAGC
>CAZJXV010000048.1:0-19274 GCA_964550015.1 uncultured Verrucomicrobiota bacterium | reverse complement strand
GGCCGCTCGAGTTCGGTGAGCGGTCGGGCGACGACGTAATCGTGGCCGCGGGCCTCAGCGCGGGCGAAGAGCTCGTCGTGCTTGGCCAGGAGAGCCTGCGGCCCGGAAGCAAGATCACGCGGTCCAAGCCGCGCGCCGAAGGCGCGCCCGACGTCGAGGCCGAAACGACCGAGCCGGAGACTGAGCGGTGAACCTGCCGCGCTTCAGCGTCAACCAGCCCGTCTTTATCCACCTCGTGTTTCTCTTCATCCTGGTCTTCGGCCTGATGAGCTACCACGACTTACCTCGGGCCAAAAATCCGGACGTCTCGCTCAACATGGCGTTCGTGATTACGAACGATTTCGCCAAGTCGCCCAAAGAGATCGAGAAGTTCATTACGATCCCGATCGAAGACGAGCTCGAGCAGCTCAGCGACGTCCGGCAAATCCTTTCCACTTCGGGCGAGGGGATCTCGACGATCTTCGTGGAGTGGGAACCCACGGTCAAGGACCTCGACATCGCCGTTCAGGACCTGCGCAACGCCGTCAACCAAGCGCAGGATATCCCCGACAGCGCGGAGACGCCGATCATTTTCAAGATCACAACAGAGATCGAGCCCGCGCTGTTTGTCGTCCTCGGTGGCGACATGACGCACGAGCAACTCAAGCTCCATGCCGACGCGCTCAGCGATCAGATCAAGCGCATCGACGAAGTCGGCAAAATCGAGATGTACGGCGAGCGTGAACAGGAGATTCACGTCGAGCTCGACCCCCTGCGCCTGAACAGCCACGGCCTGAGCCCGCTCGACGTCGTGCAGGCGATCCGCCTGCGGCATCGCAACGTCTCCGCGGGCCCGATCCGCGTCGGGGGCAAGGAAGAGCTCATCCGCATCGAGGGCGAAGTCGAGAACATGCGCGAGCTCGAAGACCTCGTGATCCTCACGCGGCCCGACGGCAGCGTCGTGCGGCTCGGCGAGGTGGGCACGGTCAGCATGGGCTACGGCGAAGCGGCGTTGTTCACGACCAAGCTCGATGGCGAGCCCGCGCTCGTCTTGTCAGTGCACCGCCGCAAGCAAGGCAACGTCGTCAAGGTCGTCGACGAGGTCAAGGCGCTCGTCGAGCGATTGAGGCAACGGGCGCCCGAGACGCTGCGGCTCGCCACGGTGTACGACACCGCGCGCGAGATCCACGACCGCTTGCGGATACTCATAAGCAACGGCCTCATCGGCATGGCACTCGTCGGCGGTCTGCTCTATCTGTTCATCGGCTGGCGCAACGCGCTCTTCGCCTTCCTCGGCATCCCCGTGACGTTCCTGCTGGCCTTCATTTTCATGCGGGCGTCGGGCAATACCATCAACGGAATCTCGCTGTTTGCGCTGATCATCGTGATCGGCATGATTGTGGACGACGCGATCATCATCCTGGAGAACACGTACCGCTACGTCGAGAAAGGCATGCCACCAAAGCAAGCCGCGGTGATCGGGGCGACCGAGGTGGCGTTGCCGGTGACCGCCGCCGTGGCGACGACGATTGCGGCCTTCGTGCCGATGCTGATGCTCACGGGCCTCATGGGCCGCTTCTTCCGCGTGATTCCGATGACGATCATCGCCGCGCTCGCCGCCTCGCTCTTCGAGGCGTTCTTCATCCTGCCGTGCCACATCGGCGAATTCGGCCGGCTGGCTGCACGGGAGACGGCTCGGCTTCGCGCCCGTGCCGACCGCCGCTCGCGACTCATTCAGGCGATCCGCAGGCGCTACCGCCGCATTGCCGCGACGTGCCTGCGGTGGCGGTACCTGACGATCGCTGTAGCGGTGCTCGTCGTGATGGGCAGCCTTGCGCTGCTTCTGACGCCGCTGATCAAGGTGGAGCTGTTCGGCGCGACCGACGAGCGCGAGCGGTTCCAGATCATGATCTGGCGCTCGGTCGGCACGCGCGTCGAGGAGACCGAGAAAACGCTCGAGGTGATTGACCGGATCGTCCGCGACGAGCTCGGCGATGAAGTCGTCACGGTTCTCCAGTTCGTCGGCTACAGCGAGGTGGAGTACCGGATGATCCGCGCCTCGCACGTCGGCATGGTCGCCGTGACGCTCACGAGAGGCTGGCGTAACCTCGACGAGACGATGGAGCGGCTGCGGCCGCACATCGCGCAACTGCCCGAGATCGTCAAGTTCCAGATCGATAAACCGGTGGAAGGCCCGCCCGTCGGCGCCGACGTGGACCTGCAGGTGACGGGGCGTGATTTCGCCACCATCGAGACGATCGTCGGCCTCATCGAGGCCGAGCTGGCTTCGATGGAGGGCGTCTCGGAGATTCGCAACAACTACGAACGAGGCAAGAACGAGATCACCGTGCGTCCCGACGAGGAGAAATCACAATTCCTCGGGGTCAATGTCGAAACGCTCGCGGCGACCATCTACGCGGCCTTCGAAGGCGCCACGGTCGCCGATTACCATCGCGGCGACGAGAAAATCGAGATCCTGGTCCGCGCCAAGGAGGCGTTCCGGCACACGTTCAACGACCTGCGCAACCTGAAGATCCCCGCCGGCGGCGGGCGGCTCGTGCCGCTCAACGAGATCGCGCGCTTCGAGGTCCAGCCGGGCGTCTTCGAGATCCACCACTACGACGGCCGGCGGGCCATCCAAGTCATGGCGGACGTCGGCAAGGGATCTTCCCCCGTCGAGGTGACAGCCAAGCTTCAACCGGTCGTTGACAACATCCTGGGGAATTTCCCCGGCTATTCGGTCAAATTCGGGGGCGAAGCGCAAGAGACCAAGGAAGCATACGCGGAGTTTCTGACGGCGTTCGGCTTTGGCGTGTTGCTCATCTACATCATCCTGGCCACGCAGTTCAAATCGTTCGTACAGCCGGTGATGATCATGGCCATCATTCCCGCCGCCGCGTTCGGCGTCGTGTTCGGCCTGCTCGTCAGCAAGGTGGTGACGGGGCACGCGGTTTTCAGCATCCCGGTCATGGTTGCCGTCATTGCGCTCGCGGGCGTCGTGGTGAACGACTCGCTCGTGCTCGTCGATTTCATCAACCGGCGGCGTCGAGCAGGCACAGGACGGTGGAGCTCGATCCTGCAAGGCTGTATGATCCGGGTGCGGCCGATTATTCTCACCTCGGTCACCACGATCGGCGGGCTGCTGCCGATGGCGCTCGGGGTGAGCGGGCGATCGAGAGTGTGGGGGCCGCTGGCGGGCGCGATCGCGTGGGGTCTGCTGTTCTCGACGGTTCTAACGCTGATCGTGATCCCGTGCATCTACGCGATCTTCGACGACGTGCGGTTGCTGGTGCTGCGGCGCTTCTTCGGCCAGGCACGGCGCCCGCACGAACGGCTCCCCCTCGACCGCCGCGAATAGGAGGAATCAACCGCGGATGTCCAGAGAACATCTCTGATATCCTGGCCGCAGGAAGAGGGACGACGTTTGACACGGAGGGAACCGAAGTGCACGAGGATAAGATTCGCTTGACTCAGTCCGTGAGCTGCGCGGGCTGCGCGGCGAAAATCAGTTCGAAAGTGCTCAGCGAGGTCCTGGCGAAGATCCCGCTCAAGACAAACCCCAACCTCCTTGTCGGGATCGAGACCGCCGATGATGCCGGCGTGTATCTGATTGCCGACGACGTCGCCATCGTGCAAACGACGGATTTTTTTCCGCCCATTGTTGATGACCCGTATGAGTTCGGCGCCATAGCGGCCACAAATGCGCTAAGCGACATCTACGCCATGGGTGCCAGGCCTGTGACCGGGCTGAATATCGTCGGCTTCCCCATGAAGAGCCTCCCACTGACCATTCTCGAGAAGATACTTCTGGGCGGCATAGAGAAGCTTCACGAGGCAGACGCGGTCGTCGTCGGTGGCCATTCGTTGGACGACGTGGAGCTCAAGTACGGGATGGCGGTTACCGGTACCGTCCACCCCGAAAGAATATTCACAAATACAGGGGCGCGACAAGGCGACGGTCTTGTCCTCACCAAGCCGATCGGGATCGGGATCATCACCACCGCCGCCAAAATGGGCAGCGTCTCCGACGCGACACTTTCAGGCGCCGTGGAATCAATGATGACGCTCAATCGCGCCGCCTCGGAGGCGATGATCGAGGTTGGGGCCCACGCCTGTACGGATGTGACCGGATTCGGCCTCATCGGCCATGCGTGGGAGATGGCGACGGCGAGCAACGTCGGCATGACGATCTACGCGAGCAAGGTGCCGCGCTTCGAGGAAGCCACTGCGCTTGCCGCCGAGAGATTCCTTCCGGGTGGCTCCGTGTCGAATATCCGCTATTTCTCGCAATTCGCTGCCGTGGACACCGGCATCCAAGACAGCGTGCGCGACGTGATATTCGACGCGCAAACCTCCGGCGGGCTTCTGATCGCCGTGCCGCCGGACCGGCTGCGTCCGCTGCTGGAATCTCTGAAGGCCAAGGGCGTTCGACACGCAGCGGAGATCGGCGAAGTCACGGCGGCGCATCCCGGCAGGATCGACCTCAAGCCCTAGGAACCCCTGGCGCGAAGGCGCGTTGCCCCAAACGCAGGGCCCCCGCGCCAGGTCGGCGAATCCCCAGCAGGCTGCTGACCCGGATCGTACCGCCATGAGGGCCGGAGGCCCGCCAAGGGCGGGTAAGCCCGACAGCGGGTAGCCTGGGGCGTCTGCCCTCCGTAGCCTTAGCGAAGGAGGGTAAGCCCCAGGTTCACGACGAGAAAACACACAATCCGAGCCCCGGAGGGGCGGCAGAAGCATCTACAAAGCTGCGATGGCTTCTGGGGGTTGACGGCGTTCTCCAGCAACCTGCTAGAAGTCAGTTTCTGCTCATGAGCGCCTTGGCGCGGTCCTTCCAACGTTGCTGCCGCAGGTAGCGCTCAAGCGTCTTCGTGGCGGACGCGTCGCCCAGGCGAAGCGCCGACGTGAGCCGCTGCCTTTCGACAGCCGCGAATAGGGCGGTCTAGTCATTCGTGAACCACGCGGGCGGCCCGCTGGTCTGCAGATCGTGCGATTCGACCATCTCCACGACGTGGTCGAGCCAGACCGATTGGCGCTCAGACGAGGAATTCTGACGCTCCCACACCAGGCTGCCGTGCAGGTTCATCGCAACCAAGAGGTTGTACCGCAGCCAGAAATCCGGGACCGCGCCGTGCTCGAGATACCCCTCGGTCTGTCCCTGCGCAAACGCCTTACTCAAGGGCGCCGAGAACCACGGGACTTTGTAGAAATCTTCAACGGGATCACCCCAGTCGCAGCGGTTGAAATCGATGATGCCGGCGTACCGACCGTCGCGAACGATCACGTTTCCTGGATGGAAATCGTCGTGCTGGAATCGAACGGGGCTGCCTTCAAGCACCGACACGTGCGCCTCGACGTACTCCTCGACTTCCGCTTGCCTGGGAAAGCCGAGTTGCATTTCGCGAGCCTGTTGGACACGCAATCGGTACTTCCTGAGCCGTCTGGCGAACCACACCTCGCTGGGCTCATCGCCCTCGAGCTGATGGAGCCTGCGCAGTTCGGCCCCGGCCGCCATGCCGATCCGATGCTGGATTCGTCGGTCAAGCTTCGGCAGGACGTCCTCGGCGCAGTCGCCGGGCAGGTACTCGAGCAGCGTGAAGCAGTGAGTCCGGTCCGGCGTTTGCCCGAAAGCGATGGGCCGGGGACACAAGATGCCCCGGCCATAGTGCACGGCCAAAGCGTTGAACTCGCTTTGCCTTCTCGCGAGAAGCTCGATTGTGCTGAGGCGCAGCAGCAACCGAGGCTGCCCGTCGGCCCAGAGGATGTACTTGACGTCGCTGGAGTAGCCCTGGCGCAGGGGTTCGCACCGTTCGATCACCTCCAGAACGCCGTGCGCCGTCAGGATCTCTTGAGCGGACTGCACGTCCACCGTCAGCGCTGTCCCATCAGCGTCTTGGCACGTGCCTTCCACTGCGGCAGCTTGAGATAGCGCTTGAGGGTCGCTTCAGCCGAGGCGTCACCCAGACGGTAGAGCGCGCCCGCGATCTCGAGCTCGAGCGGCGTATCGTAGGCGAGATAGGCCGCTGGTGTGACGATCACCCACCGCCCCTCGATCACCCAGGCCAACCCGGCCGCGCGAGTGAGCTCGTCGAGAAACGTGCGCGCCTTGACGTGCCACATCGAAACCTTCAGGCCGTCGAGGTTGTCGGGGTCCCGCGCGGCGATGGCAACGGCCGCAAGCGCCTCGTCGGTCACGAACGTCGGGATGCCGGTCTGAGCGCTGAACCGCGCCATGAACGCGGGAAGCGTCATGAACTCGTAGCCGAAGTTGTGGCCCGCGTCCAGATTGGCCTCGGTAACGGCGGCACTTCGCGTGTTGATGCCGCGCTCGGGCTCGTCCCGCAGCGTGCGCAGCGGTCCCAGTGCACTCGTGTCGCCCAGACCGCCGAGCGACACGACCGCCGCGCGCCGGACCCGCCGGCTTGGATCGTCGAGCATGCCGATCAACAGCCGCACCGCCCTCCGTCCGCCGAGCCGGCCCAGCGCCGTGGCCGCGAGCTCGCGCACGGCGGGATGCGGATCGGCCACGGCGCGCTCGATGAGCGCCACGGCTTCTTCGCCGCCGAGGTTGGCGAGCGCGAACACCGCCGCACGCCTCACCCCGGCGTCGGCGTCGCGGGCGGCCTTCGAAAACAGCCCCTTGTTCGCGGCGTCGCCCATCGTGCCGAGCGCGAACACCGCCGCACGCCGCACATACGGGTCCTTGTGGGTGCAGAGCGCCTTGGTTCGCGCCTCCGGCACCTTGCCGCGCGCGGCAAGCTGGTACACGGCGAACGTGACACGGCCGGCGTCCTCGTCGCTAAGCAGCCGCTCGAGCTCGCGCGTGCTCGGCGACGTGTCCCGCGTGCCCGTCTCCCCTGCTGCCGCCGGGGCCGGCACGATCGCCATGAACGCGACGACGAGAACCACTCCTGTACGCATACCTCGACTATCTCCCTGAAACCTTCGCGTGCCGTCGGGGCGCAATCTAGCACAGCGGACTCATCGAGCAACAACTTTCGGTATTGACGAGCGCAGAACACAATGGTAGTGAAGTGGCCCAATGCGCCCGTAGCTCAACTAGGCAGAGCAGCGGACTCTTAATCCGTTGGTTGAAGGTTCGATTCCTTCCGGGCGTATTTCTTGTGTCCCACCGGGTCAGCCGCTGCCGAGAGGTGCGTCTTCGAGGTTGCCGCCTCACACTTGCCTGACACTTCGTCTGTTTCCAGCGTCGGCAGGCGGCTCGCCAACACTGCTCAGCGTCCTTGCGTCGGCTCGTCGCCCATCGTCCGCCGCGTGCAGAGAGCGCTGCGCGATCCTAGCGGTGCTGAGCCCAGGGAAATCCTTAACGACGTGGACTGGCATCCCAAGACGCGCCAGCGTTCATCCTGCCGTGCGGCGCAAGTCGCGAGGCCTGATATCGAGCAGCCCCGCCTTCTTCTTGGCGACGCCGAACGCGTCGCTGTAGTTCACCCAACCTTGGTGCGCGCTAACCCGGATTTCTCACGCCAGCGTCGGCGCCTGGCCATGGCATGAACCGCCCTGCGGTCACTGGAAGTAGCCACGGGCGCCAGCCCGTGGGGGCAGCGCCGCACGAGAACAGAGCCCCGTCAGGGGCCGATTGAGGCCTTGCCGATCACGCTCAATCGCCCCTGACGGGGCTCTGACTGTTTGCGCCCGATGCCAACCACGGGCTGGTGCCCGTGGCTACTCCCGCACGCCCCTGACGGGGCTCCGGAACGTCCCGATACGGCAACGGATTATGCCATGCGACGACTGCGCCATCGAGCCGCGATGAGGAATCCGCGCTAAGGCTGATACCCGTCGGTGAGCGTCTTCATGAACTCCACCAAGTCGGCTTCCTCGTCAGCCGTCAACCCCAGGTCCCCGAGTTCGTCGGTGTTGACGTTCTCCGCGACCTCGGGCGCCGGCCACATCTCCACGTCGCGCGTGTTGTAGAAGTGGACGATCTCCTCGAGCGACTTGAAGAAGCCATTGTGGCCGTATGCCTTCACAAAGGCCGCGTCGGGGCGCTTGTCCACGTTGCGCAGCGTGGGTACCTTGTGCTTGCCCAGTTCGGCCATCACGACCTCTTCGGGGTATCCGGCAGCGGCAAGGAAACCCGCGAGGCCGGGGTCCACCCACGCCGCCCCGTCGGGATTGACGTTGGGCGGCGCGCTGTAGAACGGGTTCTGGGGATTCTTGGGCACCCCCAGGTTGTCGTAGGTGAAATCCGTGAACAGCGGCGGTTCGCCGCTCGGCCCCGGCTGGCTGATGTGGCAAGCGGAGCAGAGTGCCTTGCCCTCGAAAAGCTGCAACCCCCGCATCTCCTGCTCGGAGAGTTCAACCTCTCCCTTGAGATAGTAGTCGTACTTCGACGTGAACGGATTCACCTCTGCCGATCGTTCATACGCAGCGATCGAGCGTGCGATTCGCTCGTAGGTGCCGGCGACATCGACCTTGTCATCGATCGAACCCGGCCCCCAGACGTCTTCGAACAGAAGGGCGTACTCGGATTTCTGGACGCGGCGGATCACCTGCTTGGCGGAAGGCATATTCTGTTCGAGATTGTTGAGGAAAGGCCCCTGAGCCTGCTCAGCCAGCGGGTCGCCCAGCGTCCAGCCCGTGGCGCGTCCGTCCCAGAACATGCCCCCGATCCAGAGCCCCTCGGTCTCGTCGAAATACATGACCGGACTGTCCCCGCCGTAGCCCGCAGTGGGCGGCTTGCGGTTGCCGGCCCGCACATGCACGGCGCCCGGATACACAGCCTCCCATGCGTTGATGGCCGAGTCCGGCCCGGTGAAGCCGGCTTCGGGCGCATGGCACGCGGCGCACGACTGGCCGGGAGGCGTGGAGAGATTTGAGTCGAAGAACAAAGACTTGCCCAGCGTCTCCAAAGGCGTGAGCTCCGCGGCAACTCCGCTGCCCGCAAGGGCACACAGCGCCGCAACAAGCACGCTGACGAATCGGATCCGTTGCATTGCTATGCTCCTTTGTTTCCCGTTGTGAAAGAATCCCGATAGAGACCCAGTTATTTGTGTGATATGATACCAAATCGGCGCTGGCATGTCAACAAAAACAAGACACCACGTAGAAACAGTTCCTGTGTTCTTCGCCGGCGCCTTTGGGAAGACAGCAGGCCGCGTGGTCACCGATCCTAAGCCCGTCTTGTGGAGCCGGATCCGCCGTCAGGCACATCCTCCCGGGGCGTTCACGACGGATCGTCGCCGGGCTATTCCGGCTGCTTGCGCAAAGCCTCGAGCTCCCGGGTGGGCGAGCCGTCGAGTTCCACGAGCACAACGTACGCAAGCTTGCAGTCCGCCAGCACCCAGCCGACGATGCTCTCGTTGCCGGGACGGCCCTTGGTCTTCAAGAGGTGCATCAACGGCTCGGCCACGTCGAACCGCAGGAGCAGCAGGTCCTTCTGCTTTCCCTCGAGTCCCGGCACGCGCAGCCAGGCGAGCGACTCCCAGTTGTAGTCGAGGTCGTTGTCGAGCCCCTCGGCGTTCTCCGTCGGCTCGGCGACTCGCGGCGACGCCACCGCCTCTGCCGGAACATCCAGGAACAGGTGCTGCATCGCTTTGATCTGCTGCTCCACCTCGTTGCCGTCTTTGCCGGTGACCGTCTTGGTCTCGACGACGTGCTCGGTCTTGATCGTGAGCGTCTCGATGCCCGTCAAATCGCGCAGCGCCGCCTCGTCGAGTCGCGGCAGCTTCAGCCACGGGTCGTCGTTCACCTCGGCCCACGTGTAGAGCTTCGGGTTCTTGAAATCATGCACCGGCGGCTCTTTGAGCGGCACGATTGTGCCCGCCATGCCCGCGGGGTTGCACTGCACCCCTTCCGGCAGTTCGCCCGAGCCGTCCGTCCCGCAGAACCGCACCCGGAACTGAACCTGCTTCTTCGACTTCTCGTCCACGTTCGGCAGCACCAGAACGAGCGTGTTCACGCCCGCCTCGAGCGTCGTGTAGGTGACCTTCTCGACGAGCTGCCTCTTGTCGGTCGAGCGCAGTTTCCCCCAGCCGTCGCGCACCATCACGCCGTTGAGCCAGAGCTGGAACCGCTCGTCGGCGCCGGCCCACAGCCGGACCTCCTGCTTCGTCTGCGACGCCACGTACGTCCGAAAGTAATACGTACCCTGGGCGATTTCGGGCTTCGTCCACCCCGCCGACTCTCCGGCCGGCTCGGCCTTGCCGAGGTTGAAGTGATCGTAGGTACCCAGCTTCACGCGGACCGGCAGGCCGGGCGTTGTGAGGGCCGAGATCTCCCGCGCCTTGTTAGTCTCTTCAAATGGGCCAAAGACCTCCCACGTATCGATTGCCGGGGAGATGTACGGATCGATCACCGTCCACCGCTCCCACATCTTCGGCCGGATAACGAACCGCATCATGTCGCGCTTGGTGGTGATGCGCGGCCACGCGTTGATCGGGTCCGGGCGGTAGCCCTTGCGGGCGGAGACGTACTGCCTGACCAGCTCGCGCGGGTACGGCATCACGTTGAACGACGCCCAGCACATCTGGTTGATCCACTCGTGCCAGAACACGAAGCCGTGCCGCTCGTCGGTTTCTGCCCGGCCGAGCCACGCATTGTCCGAGCTGCCGCAGCCTTTCGGCCCGAAGTCCGCGCCGAACGTGCCGCCCCAGCGCGGCACCGAAAGCCCCTTGGCGTTGAAGATCGAGTTGTAGCTGTCGTAGTCGCCGCGCTCGAACGGCATGTACTTGTCGAGCAGATCCCTCTTCACGCCGGACCAGAAACGGCCTCTCTCGTTGATGCGGCCCTTCAACGGCTCGTCAATGACCTTGATGTCCGTGCGCTGCCACGCGGCGCCCCCCGAGTAGACGTAGATGATCTCCTCCCACTCGCGCCACATGTCGAGCGCCCATTTGACCTCCGCCGTCGTCATCGCGGTGGTTGTGGTGCCGGCCTCGACCCACTTGTCGTCCTCCTTCTTGAAACTGGTCGCCTCCGTCGTCGGGCACACGAGCAGCACGGCCCGGATCGTGTTGGGCGGCGACGCGTTGGCCCGCGCCTTCTTTTTAAGGAACTCGTACTGCTCCCACACGATATCGTGCGGCCAGTCGCGGCCCAGGCCGCCGTACTGGTTGATCTCGATCTTGTAGTCGTTCCAGACAAGGTACGTGCCCGTCGTATTGACGATCTCAGGCATGGGCTGTGCTCCCGTCTGTGCCGCGAGCAACAGAACGAGCAAGCAGGTGGTCAGCATCAGGGCCTTCCGCATTGGTTCCCTCCTCCATCACGCGGTGCATATCCGAAGCGACATCATAACACATGCGGCGTGTCTGGCGCGTCGTTCCGTGTCGAGCTACACGCAAAGCGCCGAGTCCTTCAGAAACGAACCACCGCAAACGCCTGAGCCACGACCTCGCCCCGCCTTGACCTCTGACCCTCGGCTTTTGTGCTTGACACCCTCCCCGCTCAAACGCTGGCGCACATCGTCGAGTACCCGGTCCCCGAGCCCACAACGCTCTCGCTCGTCGCCCTCGCCGCGCTGGGGCTGCTCTCGACGAGAAAAGACAAGACACTCATAGCCTGCATAACGGGCTGAAGGATGCATAAGATGACGGTCTGTCTGCACCGGGAGGGCTACGCGGTCAACCTCAAGCGGCTGCTGCGGCGCGGCCGGTTGCTCGAACTCCAATCGCCCTAAGGGCTCGTCGCGTTCCAGCAATTGTTGGGTCGTCAGACCATCTTGACGCGAGACATTTTTAGTCTTGACAATGGGGAACACATCAGATATAATGGTGTCGATTCCGAGGCCTAGGTCTGTTGATCGGGGGACATGAGAGGCTTGCGTGAGGCCATGTGCTCTCTCGCAACAGCAGGCGGAAAGCCATGAACTTCTTAACGCCTGCCTTGGCCGACCAAGGGCGGGGTCCCTAGATCTCTGTTATTCCTTGCTGTTGCCTCGTCGGTTTCGTCCCCGGCGGTAGAGCCGTCAGCAGGGCCGACGGTGGCGGCGAGCCCACGTTAGTGCCAGAAGTCCCGGCGAGGAGGCAATATATGAGGACAATGCTTCTGGTTGTTGCTGCCATCGGCTTCCTGGTGGAATCCTCCCTGGCATCGCCGGGCGATCTACTGACTACTTTCGTCAATCCAACGCCTGACTATACGCGTTGTGACTACTTCGGGCACTCCATTGCTGGGCAAGGTTCTCAAGTTATTGTTGGAGCGTATTGGGATGATACTGGAACCCCCGCTACTCGTGATGGCGCTGTTCATCTCTTCGACATCGCTACGGGGAGCCTCGTTCGCACAATGCCGGGGGTGATTGCGTCGAATTCCGGGTACTCTGTGGCTTTCATGGGCAGCCATATAGTCAGTGGGGCGATTCTTGCCGACCGCCATCCGAATCCGCCCTTGGATTACGGCGCGGTATACAAGTATGACAGCGCGACTGGTGCGCACGTCCTTACATTCCAGAACCCCGCTCCTCAGGCCGCGGCTCACTTCGGTGAACACATGGCTGTTGTTGGAGGCAATCTCCTTGTAGGAATGCCTTACGACGACGCAGCGGGCACGAACGCCGGCAGAGCCTATTTGTTTGATGGTACCACCGGCACCCTTTTACACACCTTTTATGCACCGGTGCCGACGGATTACGATCGCTTCGGCAGCGGGGTAGCCGCCCTCGGAAACGACGTACTTATTGGATCACCCGGCAGGAACGGCTCCGCCGGCATCGCCTATCTGTTCGACTCAACTACGGGCAATCTGCTGCAGACATTCCAGAAACCCGAACCAAATGCATGGGATTCTTTTGGCAGCTCAGTAGCCAGTGTTGGCGATAAGGTCTTGGTCGCTGCGCCAGGAGCCGATGCCGGTGCGGATGGCACAGGTGCAGCCTACTTATTCGATAGCGGCACGGGTGAACTATTGGCGACGTTCCTGAACCCCGATCCCGATGCGTACGACGGTTTCGGTTACTTCATCGCTGGCGTCGGCGATGATGTTCTTATTGGAGCTCCATACGATGATACGCACGGCGATCATGCAGGAGCTGCCTATCTGTTCGATGGCGATACGGGTTCGTTACTTCTCTCGCTTCAGGATCCCACGCCCGGGGCGGATGACTTTTTCGGCGCTGCAGTAGCATCGCTGGGCAACGATATATTGGTTAGCGCTTACGGAGACAATGCCGGTGTCGGCGCTGTGTATGTCTTTGAGGGGGTACCCATCCCCGAGCCAACAGCGCTCTCACTCGTGGCCCTCGTCGCGCTGGGGCTGCTTGTGCGAAGGCGCGCGTGACACTCGCCTGGCCGTATGCTATTCTCGCGGCATGAGCCGAGGCGATCAGACAACCGAAGCCGTCCTGCAACTGATCGAAGCGAACGGGTACGCCGTGCGGATGGAGCACGCCGCCGCTGCCGTGGCCCTGGTCGCCAAGCACCGCGAGACCGGCAAGACTTTTGTGGTCAGGGCCGACGAGGGCAACGTCTACCAGGCCGCCCGTGAGCTTGCCGACGCCGTGGGCGTTGATCTCGCGGACGAGTGAAACGGGCTGCCGGAAGCCGTCGTGAGCGACCGGCGGCCATCGTGTCCGCTGCGATCACGTCCCATTGACCTATTCATTGACGGCAGACTCTGGCGTGTGTGGCGCGTCGCCGTGGCCGAGCTTGGGACCGCCCGTTTCTGTCATAGCGTGATGCAGAGGTCAGGGAGAATCTTCTCGAGGATATTGTCGCTCGGGTGGTTCGCGCCGCGGTGCTGGATGAAGCACTCGCCCCAGTCCCGGCCGATGAGCCGGCCCTGCCTGCGTGTCCAGTCCTTCATCTGCTCGATGTACGCGTCCCACTTGTTGTGGTAGGCGAGCCACTCGCGCTGCGATTCATGGCAGGCGAGCATTGTCTCCTTTGTTCCCATGACCGAGCCGACGTCGATGCCGAAGTGGACCGGCAGCGGCCGGCCGAAGATGTCGGTCAGGTTCGACGCATTCCAGTAGTAGAGGTACGGGATGCGGTGGGTCGCCTTCGCGCCGCACTCGTAGAGCGGCACCGACGCGATATAGGCGGCGTTGCGTACGAGGTGGGACGTCTGCTCGTGGTCGGGCAGGTAATCCGTCGGCGGGAGCGTGAAGACGATGAGCGGATCGGCCTCGCGGACGACGCGCGTCGCCATTGTCCGGTACTCTGAGCTGTACTCCACCTCGAGGTCGCAGCCGCCCGCGTAGTCGTACGTGCCGCCGATGACCTTTGCCGACGCTTCCGCCTCCTTCAGGCGCCTGGCGTGGATCTCGTCGCTCGTCAGCGTCGGAGAGCCCGCCTCGCCGCCGGTCATGGTGGCGATGTGGATCTCGTAGCCGCGCTCGGCCAGCAAAGCCAAGGTCCCCGCGGCCATGAACTCGACGTCGTCGGGATGGCAGCCAAATGCAAGCACGCGTTCCATCGCAGGTCCCTCGCTTGTTTATCTGCCAAGATACTCGAGCGTTTTCCTGAGTGACGTTTCATCGTCGAGAGACGGTGCATACTCCAAGCCGAACACGCCCGTGTAACCGAGCCTCTCGATCTCGGTGAGAAGGAACGGGTAATTGACCTCGCCGGTGAAAAGCTCGTGGCGGCCCGGCACGCCGGCCGAGTGGAAGTGGCCGATCACGTCGAGGTTTCGCTCGATATGGTTGATGAGGTCGCCTTCCATGATCTGCATGTGATAACAGTCGAAGAGCACGCGCATCCGGCTTGAACCAAGTGCGCGGCAGATTTCGGCGCCCCGGTCGCTCGACGCGAGCCAGTACCCCGCGTGGTCGTAGGTTGTGTTGAGCGGTTCGAGCAGCAGCGTGACGCCGGCGCGCTCGGCCATTTCCAGCGTGGGCTTGAGGCCCTCGACGACGGACTGCATCATCTGCTCGTCGCTCATTCCGTCAACGACGTTGCCGGTGCAGACGATGGTGGCCGGAATCTGCGCCTCGCGCGTGAACTCAATCGTCATCCTGGCCCGTTCGAGCCATTGTTCGCGATTGGCCGGATTGGTCAGCCCGCCGCCGACCGAGCCGTCGGGAGCGCCGATGACGGTGTTCGTGATCCGGACGCCTGCGTTCTCGGCGAGGGCGGCAAGTTTCCCGGGCGTGCCCGTGTAGCTCATGTCAACGAACCACATCTCGACGTTCTTGAAACCCAGGTCCGCGGCCTTCTTGAGCCGGTCCTCGAACGGCAGTGTGGCGAACGCCATTTCGATGCAGAGTCCGAGTTCCATGACGGTCCCTCCTCGTCCTAGAGCCACGGCGTGGCGTTCGCGTCTTCGGCGCAGTAGGCGGCGAGCACCTTGTTGATTCCGTCGGCAACGTTGCGGCAGTCGCGGGCGCTCAGCCACTGGTTGAGGTTCACGGTGACCATGCGGTCGAACAGGTCGTCGGCCACGGGGCAGTCGCCGCGGGCATAGGCAACCGAGCCGCCGCGTTCGACATAGTGCGGGCACTCGAACGGGCACCTGATCTCCGTCGGCGCGCCCTTGAGCGTCACCGGAAACATGAACGAGTATTGGTGCCAATCGGGCCGGGCGTTGCGGCCCCGCGTGCTGCACTGGACGCCTTCGGCGGTCAGCGCCTCGACGATCTTCTCGGCGAGGCGGACGGTTTGTGGGAAGAACCGCAGGAAGTAGCCGACCTCACCGTCCGGGTCGTTGAGCTTCTGCGGGACGATCTCGCGGTACGTCTTGAGCCGCTCGAGGATGCGCCGCTTGACGGCCCGGAACCGCTTGACCATCGCTTCCATCTTCCTGAACTGGACCACGTCAACGGCGGCCTCGAGCTCGGACATCCGGTAGTTGGTGCCCGGATACAGTTCGCCCTTATAGCGGGGCGGGCCGAAGCGCTCCGGACGCCACAGGCCGCCCGCCTCGACGACGTTCTGCGCCCGCTCCCACAGCCGCTTTGTGTTGGTCAGGACCAGGCCGCCCTCGCCGCCGCCGACGGTCTTGTAGGCGGAAATACTGAAACAGCCGATATCGCCGATCGTGCCGGCGTAACGGCCCTTGAACCGTCCGCCGCACGACTGGGCAACATCCTCGACGACGGCGAGCTTGTGCTTGCGCGCGACCCGCATGATTGCGCCCATGTCGCACACGCTGCCCATGACGGAGGTGGGGCAGACGGCCACGGTCCGCGGCGTAATCAGCGGCTCGATCTTTGCCGGGTCGATACTGAGCGATTCGTCCACGTCGCAGAACACGGGCACGCCCTTGGCCATCACGACGGCGACCGCCGTGGCGAAAAACCCGATCCCGGGGCAGATGACTTCCGTGCCGGGCCCGACGCCGACGGCGACAAACGCGGCATGCAGCGCGCCGGTGCCGCTGCTGGTCCCGATGGCGTACTTAACGCCGAACACTGCGCGCGCCGTGCGTTCGTACGCCTGCACCTTCGACTCTTTGAGCCCCGAGTAGTAGTTGGCGAGGAACGGCCCTTCGCCAATCTCGTCGGCGGTCAGGAGCGCACGCATCGTCTTGCGCGTCTTCGTCGAGAGCCCGAAACGCTCGGCAATCGACATGAACTCCTCGACGCCGATCTTTGGCTTGCCGCGGCCCTCGATCGTGGTCACGGCCTTGAGCCCGCCCTCGAGTGCGAGTTGCTCTTTCTTCCGGCTTGTAGCCATTGCCTGCGGTTCCTGGTGCTGTGTCAGTACTTTGGGGGATACCAGACGGTGATCTGCTTCAACGGCCTCCGGCCGAGGTTGACGGCCCGGTGACGGAGGCCGGCCTTGACGTAGAAGACGTCGCCGCGGCGCAGCGGCCATGCGCCCCGGCCCTCGATCTCCAGCCGCGCGGGACCGCCCTGGAGCACGATGCCGCCCAGGTCGCAGTCGTGGACCTCCCATTCGGGCCCAACCTCGGCGGGGGCGATGGTCTCGTGGACCATCTCAAACTTGAGGTCGCCGCGCCTGGGGAAGAGCAGGACGTACTTGCGGTGCGCGTCCTCGATCGTGCGCATCTCGGCCGGGTGAAACACGGGCGACTCGCTCGCTTCAGGCGCCGCGGCAAAAAAGTCGGCGAACCCCGTGCCGAGCGCCTTGAGGATCTTGTTCAGCGTGGCCAGCGTCGGGCTGCTCTGGCCTCTCTCGATGGCGGAGAGCGACGCCGGCGCGATCCCCGCCTGCCGCGCCGCCTCGCGCAAGCTCACCCCGCGCTCGCTCCGCAGTTGGACCAGGTTCCGTCCCAGTTCCTTCGCGTCCATCTCCCTGCTCGCTTTGGGCCACCTGCTTTGCCGGCTGTACGGTATTCCGTACGCCGACGCCGGCCGCAGGATACGAAGTCACAGCCCTGCACGTCAAGACCGGTTTTTCTGGAAATGGAAGCATCAGGACCACAACGCCACATGCCATTCGGAATGCCGAACGGACCTCGTACCACGCGGCGCGCTCGAAACCACCAGCCATAGGGCAGCTCAGGCCGTGCCCACGCGGATGCGCCTCGGCCGGGCGTTACCTCGCCCGCACATTCCCCTTGCCTCTGTTGACACTGCCCGGGCGGGAACCACGCTTGCTGGGCTTCGCCTTCTCGGTGGCGGCCGGTTCGGATGCAGGGGCCGCAGACCCCGTCGTCCAGTTGGAGATCACTTCCGTGAGGTCCAGCCCGTCAATGACGCCGGTCCTGTACAAGTCGGCGGCAGGATTCCAGTTGGGGTCACCGGGAACAGTGTTCCACGCAGCCAGGACCGCGGTCAGGTCGAGGCCGTCCACGATGCCGTTGCCGTCGACGTCGCCCGGTCCAGGAGCCGCCGTCAGCAAGAACGCTCGGGTTCCACCACCACAGGAGCCGTAGCCCACAATGTGGTCAAGGTCGTTAATGGCCGTGGCGGCGTCGAGAATCCACCCCGTCCCCTGAGGAATAAGGTCATTCAAGTCGTACATCACGCCGTTCTCCCACAGGAACGCGTGTGACCCCCCGCTCGCGGTGTCCGCGTAGCCTACCACATGCCCCAAGGCGTTGATGCCTCTGGCCCAACTGTACGAGCCGCCGAACGTGCCGAGGTCTTGCATAACGCCGTCCTGCCACAAGAAGGCGTGGTAGCACCCGCTCGCGGTGTGCGCCCAGCCCACCACTTCACCGGACGCGTTGACGCCCGAGGCCTCGCTTTCGGGACCGCCAAGAGTTCCGAGGTCGTGCCACACGCCGTCTTCCAAGAGGAAAGCGTGCATGTCATGCTGCGGCGTATCGGAGTTCGAGCCTCCAACGATCTGCCCCGAGTTGTTTATGTCGTACGCCTGGCTGTTTCCGTCCCAGAAATCGTGAAGACCGTTCATCGTGCCGAGTTCCGTGGACTGCCCGTCGCTGTACAGGAAGGCGGTCTTCGCAGTAAGGGAGGGGGGTCCACCCATTGACTCGTCGTGATAGCCCACCACCTGACCAAGGTCATTTATCCCATAGGCCCAGCTCCATGCTCCACCGTCATTCCACTCCATCCCGAGATCCTGCATCACCCCGTTCTCCCACAGGAAAGCATGACAGGCAGTGCTCGGAACCTCGGCGCGCCCCACCACTTGCCCGGACGCGTTGATGTCATAGGCCCAGCTGTAGTGGGGGCCGCCGAGCGTGCCCAGATCTTCCATCACGCCGTCTTCCCAGAAGAAGGCGTGGCTGCCCCACTGGCCCACCAGCTGCGCCGACTCGTTGATGCCGTAGGCCTTGGCTGGCAAGCCGCCGAGGTCGGTGACGACATACTCCATGACCGCATTTGCGCTTACGGCGAACAGAGACGCCGCAACAACAAGACAGACCGCCAAGAGAGTCTGTGTCCGCATGACCAAGTCCCCTTTCATTGTCCTGTGCAAAAGCACTGCCGGCGCGCCGGGCATTACGGGCACGGGTAACCGTTGTCTCATCGGTTTGTCCTCCTCTTTCTGGCGATGGAGACTCGATGGGAGCCTGGCGGTGCGGCATCGGCAGGTGCGCGCGCAGGGCCACTGCATCCTGCGCGCCCCAAGAGAAGCACAGACAGACCCTTACACATTCCCAGGAAGTTAGTTTACCACTATGGACGCGGGAAGTCAAGAGGATTCTGCCTCCTCACGCGCCCGCCAGATTGATCTGTGCACGACCACGCCCGAATCCTGGATTGCCGGCCCCGGTCCCTTGCGATACCCTGTTTCCATGAGGCATCCCTTTTCTGGTGACAGACCGGCACGACGCGGGCCCTTCCTCTGTGCCCACCAGCCTGGCGCGTGTGTTATTCGTGTTCGCATGGCACGCTGCCCCTCAGGATAAGCGTGGACGGGCGGTCGTATGAAGGACTTCGGATAGAGGCACGCCTGATGAATGCATCCGAGATGAAACGGCGCTTCGGCGAGGCTCCCGGGGCTCTCGACGACCTCGCC
>CAZJXV010000047.1:0-19304 GCA_964550015.1 uncultured Verrucomicrobiota bacterium | reverse complement strand
TCTCGACGGGCGACCGGCCCCGTCCGGGCCGGTCGCCCGTCGAGAAAGAGGACCTCTGTCGGTCGCCTCCTGCCCGTAGGCTTACGCCTACGGCTAGTCACGTTCGGCCCCTTCGGGGCACGGGACGAGGTGCGTGGCGCCCTGGAGAACGTGCTGGTGGCGGTTTCTTCAACAGGCCCGTCAGCCCGTGGATCGTGAAAACCTGGATGGAAAGAGCCCCCGCAGGGGGCGGCAGATGAAACTCTCGACGAGACAAGACCCGATGCCGCCCCCTGCGGGGGCTTCGCCCGCGTTGCTTTCGCTTCCCACAGGCTGACGCCTGTGGCTACAAGATGACCTCCCCTGCAGCGGCTCGGCTCATTGTCATTCAGCACCTTCACCACGGGCTGCCAGTCCTGGGTCGGTGGGTATGGGATTCGCCAAACGAGCGACAGGAAGATCGAGAAGCGCAGGGAGTCAGAAGATTCTCAGCCGGCGCACCAACCGGACGCGTGTGGCGCTTCCTCCGGCGCTACTTGCCCCACACGTTGCCCTCGCCCCTTCGCACATTACCGCTGCGCGAGACAGAGCCACTGGAGGTCGCCGTGCCCGAGCCGGAGCCATCCGTATCCGACGTCGTGCCGCCCGTGGTGATCGTGTTCGACAGCAGCTCGTTGAGGTCCAGCCCGTTGATGATGCCGTTGCCGTCCAGGTCGGCGTCCGGGTCCCAGAGCGCGTCGCCCGGCGTGGTCCCCCACGCCGCAAGCACGGCCGCCAGGAGCACGTCGTCCACGCCCACGTTGCCCCCGCCCGGGTCCTCGGGCAGCTCGCCCACGTGCATGACGAACTCGTTGACCGAACCCGCCGCGACCGACACCTCCTGGACCTGCGCCAGCCCCGATTCAGGACACCGTGTCGCATTGAAGATGATCCGGTCCGGCAGGAACGACGACGCGTTGAGCACGCCGAGCGAGTCGATGGCCAGATCCAGGCACAGGCCGCTGTCCTGGAGGTCACGCTCAATGACCAGCGCCAGGTGTGCGAACTGGACCGAATTGCCGAGAGCGCCGAGAGTGAAGTCCGCCGGCGCATCCTGATAGCCCTGGAAGAATGCCAGGCCGGAGTCAACCGTCTGCTCGAACGCGAGCGGGAATACATTCGCCCCCTCCGTGGCGTCCTTGAGCGCCATCGGCCCCAGGAACGTGTCGGAAGCGATGCTCAGGACCTTGTGCTGAACGCCGGGGCCCGGTGGGTTGCTCAACCCGTAGAAGGTCGCCTCCCAATCAGCGTCGCTCTCGAAGTCCAAGTCGTCCTCGGCAAGGAACGCGCCGTCGAGCCACACCTCGGCCTCGGTCACGTCGCTCACGCTCGCGTCGGCCGGGTCCCACGTCACCAGCAGGTCCATGCCCGCGATCCCCGCATCCGCGCGGTCTATCTCAACGACGAACGAGATCTCCACCACCGCGCCGGGGACAAGGTCCGCGGGCGCGTTCACGTCGGCCCGGACCATCGCATACATCTGCGCCTGCGCCGGGACCGCGAGCCCCAAACACAGCAGCGCAAGCGCTGTTACCGCCGTCCTGATAGTCATCCTCCTCCGATCAAACGATCGCTGAGCACACCATATTCTATATACCACCAGGCAGGGGAAAAGTCAAGCTGATTTTCCCTGAAGCCGCCGCCCCGCTACAGGAGAAGTCCCCCAGCCACGAGCCCGCTTGTCGGCCGCCCGATCGAGCAGCGCGCTACCTCCTGCGGCGCCCCAGCGCCGGCAGCGCCGGGGTGCCCAAAACAGCCAGCGTTCGCCGCAGAAGGCGAAGCGCACGGGAAACCGACCCGGTCGGGTGCCATAGCTGTTAGAGCAATGAGCTCGTAGCACTGTCACTTGGGCTCATGACACAAGGATCATGATGCCGCCCGGGCCATAACTCTTCTCTGTTTGTTTCCTTCTTACCAGTTCGTTTTCCTCCGGGGCTCACCCCTCCCGCCAAGATGAGTTACAGGAGCGCAGGAGCAGCCATGCCCCAGGCGCCGTCCTCTCACTGCTTGCCGGTTCTGCCACTCTAGTGAGATTTTGCTTGACCTGCCGATTATGCTGTGATAACGGTTAAGAAGATGAGGGAGCGAGAGTCTGTCCGTGCTCCCCCTCCCTAGAGTATCCAACACGGGGGATTGCGCACCAGCCGAACATCACGGCGTCTGCTTCGCGCTCGTGTATGCCCCCGGCAAGAGGAGGGACCGATGAAGCTGCTGCCGGTCGCATTTGCTCTCATCGCGCTCGTGCTCCCGGGCCTGCTCGCCGCAACCACGATCTACGTCGACGACGACGCACCCGGTGATCCTGGCCCCGGCGACCCCGCCGTCAGCGACCCCTTCGATAACGGCAGCGCCGCCCACCCCTTCGACGCGATCCAAGAAGGCATCAACGCCGCCATCGCTGGCGACACTGTCCTAGTCGCCGATGGTACCTACACCGGTGACGACAACCGCGACCTCGACTTCAACGGCAAGGCGATCACCGTGCGGAGCGAGAACGGCGCGGCGAGCACGATGATTGACTGCCAGGGTAGCTTGGCGCAACACCGCGGGTTCGTCTTCCGGAGCGGGGAAACCGCTGCATCTGTGCTTGAGGGGTTTACGATCAGGGACGGCCACATGGACGAGGGTGGTGCGATTCTCTGCCGTTCAGCAAGCAGCCCGACCATAAGGAACTGCGTCCTCGCCGACAACTTCTCCAAGTACCGCGGCGGCGGAATTTACTGCTGGGACGGAAGCAACGTGACCATTACCGGCTGCACGATTGAGGATAACGTCTCGCTGGACGACGGGGCTGGCGTCTACTGCAGCGGCAGCGAGCTCACCGTGACAGACTGCGTGATCCGGCGCAACGCGGCCGCGTGGAGTGGCGGGGGGATCTATCTCACGCATTCCAGTCCCACGATCACGGACTGCACGATTACTGGTAACACGGCGACATGGGCTGGAGGCATTGACTGCGACAACTTCTGCAGCCCTGCTATCAGTGCGTGCGTCATCAGCGACAATAGTGCTACCAACTCGGGTGGTGGCATACGCGTTATCTCACAAAGCCACCCGACCATCACGAATTGTCTCGTCGCGCGCAACTCGGCGCCTTATGGCGGCGCGATTCACTTCTGGTACAGCGTCCATGCCACCGTCGCCAACTGCACCTTCGTGGGCAACACCACCGGCATCATCTGCGGGCATGAGTCCTGCGCGCCGACTATCACGAACTCGATACTGTGGGACAACGGCACGCAGGAGGTCGACGTATCCGACGGCGCGACGCCGGCTGTGAGCTACAGTGACGTGCAGAACGGGACAGGTGAGTTCTGGTTCGATGCGCTGACGTGCCTCGACGAAGACCCGTTGTTCGTTACGGGGCCCCTGCACGACTGCTACCTGAGCGAAACGGCCGCCGGGCAGGGCACTGACAGTCCATGCATCGACGCGGGAAGCAACACGGCGGTCACCCTTGGCCTCGACGACCGCACCACGCGCACTGACGAAGCGCCTGACGTAGGAATCGTCGACATGGGCTACCACGCTGAGACGTCGTCTCGCGTACGGGGCGACGTGGACGGCAACGGCATCGTGAACGGGTTGGACCTGACCGCCGTCATCAGCGCCTGGGAAACCGAGCCGGGCGATCCGCTCTGGGACCCCGCCGCCGACCTCGACGGCAACGGCGTCATCAACGGCCTCGACCTCACCGAAGTCATCTCCAACTGGACTGAGTAGGCCGAAGACGAAAAACCCTCTCAAGCCCGGCAGCCGCTACGCGGCACGCTCCGGCGCCTCGCCTTGGGCTGGCACGCGGCGCTGACGGCTGCTACCGCCTCCTACGTCGAAGGCCAAGCAGGGCCGGAAGACCGAGCGCGGCGAGCAGGAACACGCTCGGCTCGGAAATGACGTAAAGCTCAAACTCGTTGATCTGGCCCGCCGCGATCGACACTTCCTGATCGTTGGGGAACGGCGAACCCGGGCACCGAGTCATGTCGAAGAGTATCCGGTCCACCGTGTTGGTCGGGCTGTTGAGCTGACCGAGCGTGTCAATCTGCAGATTCAGGCACAGACCCGTCTGCGACAGATCCTGACCGAAAACCAGCGCCATGTGGGCGAAGGGATATGCACTGCCCTGCGACCCAAGACTGAAGTCGGCCGGCGTGTCCTGATAGCCCTGGAAAAACACCGAGCCCGCGCCGGGCGTCACCTCGAACTTGTTCGGCCACAGGTTCGTGCCCGCCACGCCGTCCAGACCCCAAATCGGGCCCACGTAGGTATCGGTGCTCGTGTCGGTAATCTTGAACTGCACACCGTCACCCGGCGGGTCACTCGTGTAATAGTTGTCAAGCCAGTCGCCATCGCTATCAAGGTTCAGCGACAGGATGTCGAGGTAGACGCCGTTGACCCACAGCTCGGCCGCCGACTCGTTACTCAGGATCGCCTTGGCCGGGTCCCAGCTCACCGTCAGGTCCATGCCCGCCAAGCCCGAATCCATGCCACCACGGTCGTCTAGCTCGACCCAGAAGACAATCTCCACCAACGCGCCAGCCGGCAGACCGTGGAGCGCATAGACCTCCGCCGAAATCGTCCCATAAACCTGCGCGTGCGCCGGCGCCGCCACCACAAGGCACACCAGCGCAACAGCACTCAATGTCATCCTGATCATGATGCTTCCCCCTTATCTGACAGACCCTCGATTCGGCCTGAGCCAGAACGATAACACAGCGGAACAGCACAGGTCAAGCAAATTCTTGGCTTGGATCGTGGCCACCCCTGGGGTGGTGCGGCCAGTTGAGACAGAAGAGGTGGCGCTCCCCTTCAGGCCGGGATCGCCGATACAGCGAAGGTCTCAGAGATGCACCAGGGCAAGTCCCCGCTCGCGGCAAGACGGCCGGATTCCCCAAGAGAACGCCGCTACCTCCTGCGGCACCGAAGCGCGAGCAAAGCCGGCAGGCCAATGACCACAAGCAGGAACACCCCCGGTTCGGGGATGGCGCCCTCCAGGTTATAGACCACCGACATGCCGTAGTAGCCGAACGCCCCGCCCATCGCCTCGACATCCTCCTTCGTTGCGAGCGTGAATCCGTCGGCCGGGTCGGCGAAATTGAAGCCGAGCTCGAAGCCGCTCGTGGTGTCCGTCCAGTCAACGACAGCAGTGATGACCTCGTCCGGAATCTCCATGTAGTGGAACCCCAGGCCCGCCGGGTCGAGCGTCATGTCGCCCAGGATCTCGCCGTTGAACGTCACCTCGACGGGCACCCCGCTCGGATTGGTCTCCTCGGTCGTCTGGATGACGAGAGCCGGCTGGGCCCATCGCCGCCAGAAGTTCTCATCCGCGATCGCCTCGCCGGAGGCGTACCTCGCCTCCTCGGCCAGCCAGGCCCCGCTGACGTACTCGCCGACGAGATCCGTGTTATTGAAGTCGTCAATCCTCACGCCCCCGCCGGGCCCCACAGCGCCCTGCGTGTTAGCCGAGAGCTCGATCCGGTGCCCGTGGGCCATTAGCACAAAGAACAGGTGCTCCTTGTTGTTCATCCGGGCCTTGAGTGTCTTCAGGTACTCTTTAAGCTTGGACTTCATCGCCAGGTCGTCGCGGAAGTTTGGCAGCCGGTTCTCTTCCTTGGCGTCCTGACACTCCTTCAGGTCAGTGTCATTGAGCGGGGTGAACTCCTGGATGTTGGCCTCGGGCACCCCCGCATCTCTGACGGCCTGCTTCGCCTTCTCTGCCAGGGCCTCACGAACGGCTCCGGACGATGTCCGGAAAATGATGACGTGGTTGCTCTCCGTGCCCCCGGCGAGCTTCTTCAACCCCCACTTCGCGGCCTCCTGCCTGTTCTGCGGGTCCTGCAGGTGCTTATCGAGCCGCTGCTGCTCCGTCATGACCGCCCTTGGCTGCTTGCCCTCTGCCTGCCGCTCGCTGTTCTCCTGCTGCATCCGCTTCAGGTACAGTTGGTACTTGAGCTTCTCCTTCTGGACGTTCGACGGCGTCGAACTTCTCGGCTCGCCCTCAACCCCCTTCTGGAAGTGGGAGTCAACCGGGTCGTTCGGATTGGTGCTCACGGAATCAAAGAAGCTCAGAGCGAACCCGCTAGCCGACGTGTATGCGGTTTTCTGCGTACCCGTGGAGCTGGTGATGATGTTGTACACTCCAGACAGTTCCGCAACGAGCCGGTCGATTCCCGCTCCGGAATAGCACGTGTGAAGCATGACGGTCATAGCTTCGTAGTTTCCGGCCCCGATCTCGGTTTCAAGCATCTTCTCCAGCTCTTGCCCGGTCATCGCGCCGTTCCCAGCCAAATGCCAGCTGCCGTCCGGCCGGGTGTCGAGCCGGGGTGTCGAGACGCTCAGGTCCTCCTCGCCCGCAAAGACGGCCGGACCGAGACAGACCACCGCCGCCAGGACAAGCCCGAAGGCGGACGCCAAGCCAATCCTTCTCTTCCGCCACATGAGAAACCTCCTTCACCCATCAGGCTACGAGTGGTTTCAGGGCCGGAAGGGGCTACGAGACACGAAGCACATTCAAGGCTGCTTGAAGGAGCATCCCCCCAGACCCGCGACCCGGCAGTGCCGCCAAGTCTTCACGCGCGCAGTTTACCTGAGGCACCCGTCCATGTCAAGCATTTTCCTGCCTCACGACGAAATCCTCACGCGAAGCGGCGGCCGGAACGCCCGGCAGGCATTCACGCCCGGCAGGCATTCACGCCCGGCAGGCATTCACGCCCGGCGTCCCCAATGAAACTGGACACAGCAAGAGATGTTGGCGCAGGTCCGGCTTTGAGCCACAGAGACGAAGTCCCCACGAGACCGGCTGGAGAACCCGCTACCCACCCCCTTCAAACGAGCAGCGCGCTACCTCCTCCGGCGCCGCAGCGCCGGCAGCGCCGGCAGGCCAAGGGCCGCGAGCAACAACGCATTCGGCTCGGGGACGGCGCCGGTGAAGGGTGTCCAACTGGAGATCACTTCCGTCAAATCCAGGCCGTCCACAAGGGAGTTCCGGTCAAGATCAGCGCGCCAGTTCCAGAGCGGGTCGCCCGGTGTGGTCATCCACGCGGTCAGCACAGAGGTCAGGTCGAGGCCGTCCACGACCCCGTTGAAGTCCGCGTCGCCCGCGTCCCGATCCATGATCCTGAGGTTGTCAATCCACAGGAGATTGCCGATGTCGTCCGAATAGCAGCGGAAGTTGAAATCGGTCATCTCGTTCGGCGTGTCGGGAGTGTCGGTCTGCTCGTACCACACGCCATCGAAATTGAGCCTCAGTGTCTTCTTGATCTGCTGGTCAAACTCGATGCCGACGTGATACCAGGTATCGCGACCGTGTGCCATGGGCGTCCTGTTCTCCTCGGGCGCGATGGCGGCAAACACGGAGCGCCCCGCAACGCCATACATATCCACGTCCCAGAAAATGGCCTCGGTTGGCTGCCCATTTGTAAAGCGATTGCCCATGAACCAGAACGCGTCGCTCGGCCCGGTCGGCATCCGGAAGTCCAGCTCGCTCACGACGTACCGCTTCGCCGAGGGGTTATCGAGGGTCCGCTTGTTGCCGGCGCCCCAGCCGCCCTGGCTCGCCGTCACCTGGAGCACCTGGTTGCCGGTGCCGTCGTCAATAATCATGCCGTCAGCGGGTATCGCTTGCGCCAGCCACCACCCGTCCTGTCCGTCTACCGTCCCAAGGCTGAACGTCGGCGCCTCGAAGTCCGTGCTGTAGAGATCGGCCGCCTGGGCTACACCTGCGACCGCCACAACAGCAAGAGCGGTCAGAATCGTTGTCGTCCTCATAGCTACCTCCTCATCTCCTTGAAAGGTCCCTCGCTTTCGCTCTCAACTCGACGCTCCGGCCTCCGGCCTAGTGACGGCGGCGGAGCAGCAGACCCAGCAGGCCGAGGGCCGCCAGCAAGAACGCGCTCGGCTCGGGCCAGATCAGACCATAGTTGTACTCGTTGATCTGGCCGGGATCCGTGGACACCGCCTGGTCCCGCGGGAACCACGTTTCGCACCCAGCAATGAACCCACCGGCGAACCAAAGCCGGTCCACCGTGTTGGTCGGGCTGTCGAGCTGGCCCACCGTGTCAATCTCCACGTGCAGGCACATCCCACTCCACGGGAGGTCCTCCTGGAGAATCAACGCCAGGTGCGCGAACGGGTACGCGTTGCCTTCCGACCCCGATGCTGAAGTCGGCCGGCGTGTCCTGATACCCCTGCAGGAACACCGAGGACGCCCCGGGCGTGACCTCGAACTTGTTCGGCCACAGATTTGTGCCCGCGACACCGTCGCTGCCCGGAATCTCGCCCAGATACGTGTCGGTACTCGTGTTCAGAATCTTGTGCTGCACCCCGGGACCCGGCGGATCGCTCGTGTAGTACGAGTCGAGCCAATCGCCGTCGCTGTCGAGGTCAATGTCGTCGTCCACGGTGTAAACGCCGCCGATCCACAGCTCGCCCTGCGAGATGTTGCTCAGCGTCACCTTGGCCGGATTCCAGCTCAGCAGCATATCCATCCCCGCAAGCCCCGCATCCGCACCGCCGCGGTCGTCGAGTTCGACCCAGAGCGTCAACTCCAGAACGGAGCCGGCCGTCCACGCCCCCCGCCACTCCGCCGAAATCTCCGCATAAGTCTGCGCGTTCGCCGGAACCGCCAGCGCGAGGCAGAGCAACGCGATCGCCATCAATGTCGTTCTCATCCTCATGACGACCTCCCCTTTCTTGCGCTACAGAAGAGTCCAAGACCACTTATTCGAGCCCGCCCGACGGTCCCGACTTCCTGCGGCGGAGGGCCAGCAGGGCCGGCAGGCCGAGGGCCGCGAGCAGGAACGCACTCGGTTCAGGCACCCAGGGATAGCCCATGAACCTGTTGACTTCGCCGGGCTCCGTGGACACAGCCTGGTCTCTCGGGAATTGCCCGCAGTGGACCATCCCAGGGGCGAACAGAATCCGGTCCACCGTGTTCGTCGGGCTGTTGAGCTGACCCAGCGTGTCAATCACCATGTCCAGGCACAGGCCCGTCTGCGTCAGATCCTGGTTCAGAGTGAACGACAGGTGTGCCCACGGATACGGGCTGCCTTCGGAAGCGATGCTGAAGTCGGCCGGCGTGTCCTGGTAGCCCTGCAGGAACACCGTGCCAGCCCCGGGGGTGACCTCGAACTTGTTCGGCCACAGGTTCGTGCCCGCCACACCGTCGGTGGCCGGGATGATCCCGATGTAGGTCTCGGTGGACATGTCCTCAATATGGTACTGCACACCGGGACCGGGCGGAACGCTCGAGTAGTAGTCGGCGCCCCAGTCGCCGTCGCTGTCAAGGTTCACGTCGTTGTCAGCAGCCCAGCCGCCACCGATGTACAGGTCGCCCTCCGACAGGTTGTTCAGCGTCGCCTCGGCCGGATTCCAGCTCACCGTCAGGTCCATCCCGGCGAGACCCGAGTCCGTGCCGCCGCGGTCGTCCAGCTCGACCCAGAAGATGATCTCAAGCACTGAGCCGTTCGTCAGAAAGCTGGGATCGCCCATCCCCGGGATGGTGTGCGCGGTAATCGTCGCGTAGGTCTGCGCCTGCGCCGGGGCCGCCAGCGCGAAGCACAGCAACGCCACGGTGATGAATGTCACCCTAGTCATGATACTCCCCCCCCGATACTGGAACCGTCCCAATTCGCTTCAGTCAATAAAGATACCACACAACAGCCGGCCAAGTCAAGAAGATTCTCCGCTCCGGCAGGGGACGACTGAGGGCGAGAAGTGGCCCGCTGACTGGACGCAACGGGTGGCGGCCTGACGCGTGGCCGCCTAGATGAACTTGTACGTCATGCTGTCTTTGACGATGACGTGCTCGTAGATCTGGTTGTGCGGCTGGTACGTGCACCGCGGGCAGGTCTTGATGTCAATCGAGTCGAAGATGCGCCAGTGGTCTCGGCCGCCCCAGCGCCGGGCGACCTCGTCGAACGAGGCGGCGTCGCGCACGAGCTCGAGGCCCGGATCGCCCCGGCGGTCGCAGCACAGGCCCACGGTGAAGGCGTCGGCGTCGTCGGACTCGACGCGCGGCATGAACGCCGCGGTCATGAACACGGCGTGGCACGTCGAGAAGAAGTTCTCGATGTCGAACACGTTGCTGAACTTGTGCGTGATGCCGTACACGCCGAACGTCTCGTCCTCGAGCTGCCGGGCCTGCTCAAGCTCGTCGAAGAACCGCTCGATCGCGCCGTTGGTGAACTTCATGAAAGCCCCGTCCTGGGGGCCCTCATCAGCCTCGTCGAGCCGGTGCCATGGGCGGCCGACGGGCCGGACGTGATAGTTCTTGCAGCCGATCGCCTTGGCGATCGTGCCCGCGGTGTGCACGTCCTCGATGTTGCCGTCGCACAGCAGGAACTTGTAGCTCACGCCGTGGCCGCCCGAGCGGTCGCTGGCCAAGGGCGCCCGGCGCGCTTTGGCGTAGGCAATGAGGCGCATCATGTTCTCGACGACGCGGTCGAAAACCATAGCGTCCGGCGCGAGGCCCTTGAGCCGGTTGAACACCGCGTTCGAGCCGGCATCCACGGAGACGCCCACCCACGTGCAGAGCGACAGCGGCTCGAGGAACCGGTCAATGAGCGTGCCGTTGGTGACGACGCCCACCTCGATGCCGTTCGCCACGCACCGCTCGATGAAGCTGCCGACGTGCTTGTTGAGCAACGGCTCGCCGCCCCCCGCGATGCAGACCGCCTCGACGCCCGCAGGCCAGTCGGGACACCCCTGCCACCCGGCGAGGAAGTCGGCGAGCTTGAGCAAAGCGTCCTTGCTCAGCGCCCGCGCCCGGTGCTCGAGCACGTAGCCCGCGTTGCACCACCGGCACTTGAGATTGCAGCGGTTGACCGGGTCCACGGTGACGAGCGCCGGCTGCGGGATCGGCCTGCCGCGCTTGATCAACCGCCAGCGCGGCACGTGCGCGAGCAGCTTGTAGCTGTTGAACGGGTTCCACTTCTTGTGGGCCGACCACTCCGCCCGCGCTGCCTTCCCGGGCGCAAGTTTTTCAGTCGTTGTCGGCGGCATCACCTGCGCCCCTCTTGTCCTGTACATAACCCGCCCGCCGCGGACATCCCTTTCGGCCGCTCGAGCACCTTCCAGCAATCAATGATGGCCTCGGGCCGGATCCGAGATTGAAGCTCGCCACGCCCGAGCCGGCCGAACTCCTCCCACGCCGTCGCGATGACGCAGCAATCGGCCCCGGCGAGGCAGGCGTCGACCGACGAGACGATCTCCGCCCCCTGCCCGTCGGCGGCGTCGCCGGGAAGTGCCTTGACCTGCGGGTCGTAGGCGCGAACGCGGTAGCCGTTGCTCAGCAGCCGGCGGACGATCTCGACGGGCTGCGACGCCTCGACGACGTGCGAGCCGGGCTTGTAGCTCAAGCCGAGGACGGCCACGCGCGAGCCCGGCGCCGCGGCGGCGCGGACCTTGCGCACCACGCGCGCCACCTGCTCGTCGTTGACCTCGACGACGGCCCGCGCGAGCTTCGCCGCCATCCCGCGGTCGGCCGCGCACTTGATGAAGGCGATATTGTCGCGCGGGAAGCACGGCCCGCCGAAGCCGAGCCCCGGCCGAAGGTACTTGCCGCCCACGCGCGAGTCGTGACCGATCGCCGCCGTCACCACGCTCGCGTCGGCGCCCTCGATGCGCTCGCAGAGCTCCGCCATGCTATTGGCGAAACTGATCTTCGTCGTCACGTAACAGTTGAGGCCGAGCTTCGTGACCTCGGCGTTGATCCAGTTCATCCGGGCGATGTAGGGCGAGTTGTCACAGGCGCGGGTGTAGATGTCCTCCAAGACGTCGCCCGTGCGCGCATCGGACTCGCCGATGAGCACCATGTCCGGATTGAGGAAGTCGCGGATGATCGAGCCCAGCGCGATGAACTCGGGGTTGTACGCCAGGCCGAAGTCGCGCCCGCACGTCTTGCCGGTAAGCTCTTCGAGCCGCGGCGCGACCACCCCCCTCATCGTCCCCGGCATCACGGTCGAAGTGACGACCACGATATGAAAGCCCGCCTTCGCGCGCAGGGCCGGGCCGATCGCGTCCAGCACGTCGAGCACGGAGTCGTTCGAGAACGCGCCGTCCGGCCCGCTCGGCGTCGGCACGATGATGAACGTCACGTCGGAGCCGCCGACCGCCTCGCCCGCGTCGGTCGTGGCGCGCAGGCGGCCGCGGCACCGGGCCAGCAGCTCGGCCAACCCGGGTTCAGCGATGGGGCACTCGCCGCGGTTGATCGCCTTGACGTTCGATTCGACCACGTCCACGCCGACGACCTCGAAGTTTCTTGAGGCGAAGCACGCCGCGGTCGTCAGACCGAGTTTACCCAGGCCGATGACGGAAAGCCTCGGCAGCGTCATCGCGTGTCCCTCCTCTCGACGAGAGAATCGCATTCAGGCCGGTGCATCACGAAGCAGCCGAGCGCATACACCTTGTCCGTCGGCTCGAAGGCAAGCGCCTCGTCCTCGTCGCCTTCAATCCACTTGTTCGTTTCGTCCTTGAGCCAGAACTGCTTCCGCGCAACCTCCCACCCGTCGAGCAGGCGGGGGAGGCGCTCGCAGCCATAGACCCGGTGCAGCGGGCGAAAGACCGTGTCGCGCCCGACGGGAACGGTCATCAGCATCGTGCCGCCGGGCTTGATGAGCTCCAGCAAGCGGCGCATCGCGTCGAGGTCACCGTCGGGCCGCTCGACCGAGCCGTACCGGCCGCCCAGCCCCACGTGCTCGACCGTCGAGCAGTTGATGACGAGGTCGAAGCCGTCGCCAGGGCGCTCGATCTCGAGCACGTCGCCCTGCACGAACGTCAGCCGGGGATGCGCGTAGTACCAGAACACGTCGCGCAGATCGAGCGCCGTGACCTCGTAGCCGCGCTGGGCGGCGAGCAACCCGAGGTGGCCGAAGCCGCATCCAAAGTCGAGCGCCCGGCCCGGCCCCGGCGGCATCATGGCCGCGATCCACGCGTGCTCGACGTCGCGGTCGCCGCTTAGGTCAATGAGCACCGTCGAGTGCGTCGTGACGATCTGCGTGTTCCTGAACTCCGCGTGTGATTGCACCTGGTGCCGGATCTCGCCCAGCGACGACACACTCGTGATCACGATGACGTCGGGTGGATTCCGGCGCGCGTCCTCAAACGAGACGACCTCGACGCCGTTGAAGCGCGAGCCCTGCTTCGCGGGATCGTTATCAACAATATACGCGATCGGGCGGTCCTGAAACTCGACGACGAGCTGCCGCGCCAGGTCGGTGAGGCCGAAGAAGGCCACGGTGCCCGTAGTCCCGTCCACCTGCTCGATCATGCGGATGATGAGCGCGCTCCGCGCGAACTGGTGCCGGAGCCTGGCGAGCACGCGGCGTGAGTTCGATGGATCGACCTCCATCGCCCGCCGGGCGTAGTCGAGGGCCACGCGCCAATGAAACCCCTCGTTCCACGCGTAGGTCGCGCCCTTGAGGTAGCTGTTGCTGATGGCACGTCCTCGAATGTTCTCGAAGGCGGCGGCATCGTCGAGCTCGCGGAAGAACTTCTTCGTGATGTTGACGCACGTCTCGGCGGTGACGTCGCCACGGTAGCCCATGTAGCCGGGCACCGCCATCGCGCCGGCCAGCATCTCCGGGATGTGCCGGATCGTCCCGTGCCGGCCGATGCGCAGCCACAGCTCGTGGTCCTTCTTCTGGATGAACGAGGCGTCCAGCCACCCGACCCGCTCGAGAATCCGCCGCCGCATGAACGCCGCCGGCTGCGGAATGCAGTGGTCGCAGTGCTCGATGGCGTACCGCAGGTCCCACTCGTGCAGGTACGCCGTCCCGATCAGCTCCCCGTCCTCGTCGATCGAGCCGCAGTCGCCGTACACCACGTCCACGTCGGGGTGCTCCAGCAGGGTGCCGACCGCCGTCGCCACCGCGCCGGGCAGCCACACGTCGTCGGCGTTGAGCCAGGCGAGCACCTCGCCCGTGCTGCGCGCCCAGCCCTTGTTGATCGCATCGGCGTGGCCGTCGTCCGGCTGCGAGACGAGCTGGACGCGGCCGCCGTACTCGCGCTCGACGAGCTCGACGGTGCCGTCCGTCGAGCCGCCGTCCATCACGATGCACTCGAGCCTCGGGTAGTCCTGCGCGAGGATGCTCTCGAGCGTCATGCCGATGTACTTGACGCGATTGAGGCACGGCACCACCACGGACACGACGGGCCAGTCCACCGCCTGCATCGTCCCCGCCCCGCTCTTCGGCAATGCCTCCGCCATCAGTCCCGCCCTCGTTCGCCGCGCCGCGCCATGCTCGTGGCAGTCTCGCGGCCGTTCGCAGCCGGCTCATCAGCCGACCCCTGCGCGGCGCGTGCGAGCGCCGCCTCGAACCACGACCGGTTCGCGCCGGGCACCTGCCACGCGACGTCCCGCTGGTACCACTGCGTGCACGGCGCGCAGAACTCGCCCACAAGCCCGCGACTCTGCTCGAAACGGAGCTGCCGCAAGCCCGCGCTCTCGCCCGACTCGGCAAGGACGGCCGGAGCGCCGGCGGGCCCTTCCGCGGGCGGCCCGTCGAAGCACTGCTCGCACATGACGGCTTCGCCTGACGAGAGCACGAGCGCCGACGCCAGCAGCTTCCGGCACGCCTGCCGCTCGAGCGGCGAGAAGTCGATCACGCGCTTGTCGTCGAACGTGCCGCGATAGCTATTGAACGGGCGAATCACGACGGCGTCCGCCACATCGTGCCAGAGCGCAAAATCGCGCTGGATCCGGGCGTCCTGGCCCGCCACGGCCATGTTGACGCGCTGCAGCACAATAAACGGTCGGTCGTCGCCGCCGGGCTCGGCGCCGCGTCGCCCAGAAAAACGCCGAAGCAGCTCGAACACCGACCCGAACCGCGGACCGCCCGCCTCATCGAGCGCGTCGAGGTTCACGGCGAGGATGTCGAGCCCGCTCTCAAAGGCCGCGTCCAGGAACGCCTCGTCGAGCCCCGTGCCGTTCGTCTCGATCTCAACGCGTGGGATGCCCCGCGACTTCGCCAGCCGGACGAACTCGAACAGCCGAGGGTGCAGCGTCGGCTCGCCGAAGCCCGAGAAGTTGAGCAGGAACACGAAATCGCCGACCCGGTCGAGGAGCGACACAAACGCCTCATGTTCGAGATCGCCCTTGGGCCGCGTCAGCTTGGTCTGCGGACAGAACGGGCACGCCAGGTTGCAGCGCGACGTGAGCTCCACCTCGAGGTACGACGGGAAATCCGGGTAGAAACGCGCCGCCGCGTCGGCCACGTCGCCGGACCCGGGCAGCGCGCCAGCCGCCCGCGCCATCTCGAGGTCCCGTCTCGTCACGATCGTGACGGCCTCGCCCGCGGTCTCCGACCGGAACCGGGCCTGCGCCTCCGCGTCGCCGTGGCGGCTGATCCAATCCCTGACCGCGGTCGTGAGCGCGCCGCCGTGCTTGGGCCCGTATCGCTCGGCCCGTGCGCGCTTCCACGCGTGCACGGTCTCGACTTCCTCCTCGGAGGCGAGATATCCCTCGCGGCGGATCTCCTGCACGGCGCGCTCGGCGCGCTCCAGGGCGGCCGAGGCGTCGCCCACGCGCAGCGCGCGCTGGTGATCGCCGATCCGGCCCAAGGCCCGCACCGGGAACCCGCACAGGCTCGTTTCGCCCGAACCGACGCCGGCGCAAAACCCGCCTTCCCTGGCGAGCGAAAGCGCCTGTTCGAAGGTGCGGCTCGAGCACAGCGGCGCGTCGCTCACGTCCAGCACAAAGGCAATGTGCGCCGGGTCCCGCATGCAAGGCGCCGCGAGCGCCTTGAACCCATCGACCGAAAAGATACCGGCGTAGCTGGCCGACGACAGAAGCCCCGACCGCCGCGACGCCGGCCCGAATGCGAACGGGGAACCGGCCTCGACCCGCACCGTCTCGACCGCAGGCCACGTGCTCCGGAGGTACTCGACGACGGGCCCGTCGCATCGCTCCGCCGAGGTCACGAATACCAGCCGGTCGAAGCAGCGCAACGCGCTCGCGGCCTCGAGAAGCTGCCCGAGCAGCGGACGCCCGGCCACCGGTTCCATGAACAGCGGCCGGCCGTCCCGGCTGTTCAGCCCCGCCAGGCTGCCCTGCAGAAAAAGCGTCGCTGTCATCGTGTTCCCTTCTTTCGTGTGACGCTCCACGCCCGGGCCGCGCCACGCACAAAACGGCCTCGACGCAGACCACCACGCAGACCACCGCGCAGACCACCGCGCCGCGTCGTGCCGGAGTGCAAGAAACATGCCACCGACAGAGAACGCCCACCGGCCAGACACACCCAAGGCCGCGAGCGGAAAAGCCGCACTCTGCACAGGTCGCGCGCGGCCCGTCCGCGTGTCGGGAAACCCGACAGCACACCGCTTGCCCGTGCAAGCACGCCACATGAAGCACCCCCACACGCACCGCCACGTGCCCGCAGCACGCCCTCACGTGCCCGTCGCACGCCCTCGCGTGCCCTTGGCACGCCAATTGCACACCGCCCCAGCATAAGGCTGCCCTGCTCCGGCAGCCCGGGCCGTCAACTGCCCAAAAGCAACAGGAGGAAGCCGCGAATGACGACGGACGCAGTGAGAGCGACGCCCGACTCGTGGAAGGATCCGAGACTCCCGGCCGAACAGCTCAAGGTTGTCGAGAAGGAACTCGTCATGCTCCGCGAGGGCAGTCCGCCGCGCGTCTACACGGCGGTCGCCGACGCGCTCAAGGCCGTCCCGGGCAGCGGTCCGCTCTCGCTGCTCGAGGTCGGATGCGCCAGCGGCTACTACGCCGAGGTGATCGCCGCGCTCGTCGGCGACCGGTTCAAGTACACGGGCGCCGACTACTCGGACGCCATGATCGCCCTCGCCCGACGCCGCTACCCCGACACGCCCTTCCTGCGGCTCGACGTCCGCGACATCGCGCTGCCCGACGCCGCCTACGACGTCGTCCTCTCCGGCGCCGTGCTTCAGCACGTGAAAGAGTGGAAAGTCGGCCTGTGCGAGCTCGCACGCGTGGCGCGCTCCTATCTCATCCTTTCGAGGGCGCCGCTCACCAGCGGGCCGTCGTCACGGGGCGAGTGCGAGCTCTACGCCGGCGTCCCCGGCTACATGAACTGGTTCAACAAGAACGAGTTCCTGGGCCTCGTCGCCGAGTGCGGCTTCCGCACGCTGCACGAGCAGCAGGTCTATCCGCACGAAGGGCCCGCGCGCCGCCACATGACGTTCCTGTTCCAGGCCGGGTGAAACGGGACCAAGACGGAGGAAGCGCTGTGAGGATCACCGCCGGCATGATCGTGCTCAACGGCGAGCCGTTCGTCGAGTACAGCCTCCGGGCCATCTACGACTTCGCCGACGAGATCATCATCGCCGAAGGCGCCGTCGAGAAGGCCATGTTCGCCGCCCGGCCCGACGGGTCGTCGAAGGACCGCACCGTCGAGATCATCCGCAACTTCCCCGATCCCGACGGCAAGATCACACTCGTCCAGGGCCGCTGGAAGGGCAAGCTCGAGCAGAGCCGGGCCTGGCTCGAGCGCGCCACGGGCGACTACGTCTGGGTCGTTGACAGCGACGAGATGTACCTGCCCGGCGACCTCGCCCGCGTCAAGCGGATGCTCGAGGACGACCCGGCGATCACGGTGGTCTCCTTCTACCAGCGCGCCTTCTGGCACAACCTGCACACCCAGCTCGTCGGCCCGCCGTGGGAAGGCGTCCGCGAGGCGGTCTTCTACCGGATCTTCAAGCGGGTGCCCGGCGCGCACTTCACCACGCACCGGCCGCCCACGGTCGCGGGCGACGACGGCGTCAACCTCGTCGAGAAGAAGCTCGTGCGGGCCAACGAGATGCGGCGGCGCGGCGTGTTTGTCTTCCACTATTCGTACGTGGATCCGGACCAGGTGAAGCAGAAAATCGAGTACTACCGGCGGCGCGGCTCGAAAAACGCGGGCTCGCCGGACTGGTTCGAGCGCGTCTTCCTCGCCTGGCCCAACGACCCGGCCGGCATCGAGGCGAAGTACGCCACGCACCCGATCGGCACCGGCTGGACGACGCCGTACCACGGCCCGCATCCGCCGGCGATGCTCGGTCACCCCCTCATGCACAAGGAGCCGGCAGCGTGTCCGGCATGATGCGCACACATCCGAGGGTCGCCATCCACATGCGCGCCGGCCTCGGCGACGCGGCGGTCATGAGCACGAAGCTCAGGGGCATCCGCGACGCGCACCCCCACGCCCTCATCCGCTGCTACCTCAACTCACCCAGGCCCGAGGTCGTCCGGCCCCTGCTCGACGCCTCCCCCTACCTCGACGAGGTGCGCCCAACGCCCTACTCGCGCCCGCTCGCCGTCGGGACCGAACGGGCCATCCGCACCTGGGCCGACGGCGGGCCGTTCTACCACCTCGACGTGCTGCCCCGGGGCGCCTCCGCCGACGCCGAGCAGCGGACCATCGAGTACATCCACCCGGAGATCCCGTTCGATCCTGCCCCCGAAGTCAACTTCCCCGACGAGGTCGAACGATGGGCCGACGGGCTCGAAGCCGAATGCCGCGCCGGCGACAGGCTGCTCGTCGGCTGCCACCTGCACGCCATCCATGGCCGGCCCGCCGAGGAAGACCCGACCCGGTTCAAGGAATGGGGCCGCGCGCAGTGGCAGCGGCTCGCCGACCTGCTCGGCGAGGATCGCCCCTGCCGCATCCTGCTCTTCGGCGGCCCGAGGGACAACTGGGACGTGCCCACCGGCCTCCACGTGCGCAACCTCATCGGCTGGATCACCGTGGTGCAGAGCCTCGCCCTGGTCCGGCGGCTCGACGTGCTCGTGGGCGTGGATTCCGGCCTGAAGAGCTGCAGCCTCATCTTCGGCGTGCCGACCGTGATGCTCTGGGACGCACGCAACCCCGACCCGAGGGAGTGCTGGTTCCCGGCCTACTACCAGCAACTCGACCGGAACGCAATCTTCACAACCACGGCGAGCGCCGACGACGTCTTCGACTTCGTGCAGGCGCGCCTGCCCGAACCCGCCGGACGCGCGGCGGCAGACCCCGGCAACCCGACGAGCACGCGGAGGAGTGCATGCTGACCTTCTTCACCACCTGCAAACCGTTCAAAGGCAAGACGGCCGTCGCCCAGCGCAACGCGATCGAAAGCTGGGTCCGGCTCGGCCGGGGCTGCGAAGTCATCCTCCTCGGGGCCGACAAGGGAACGGCCGACGCGGCCCGCGAGCTCGGCGTCCGCCATGTGCCCGAGGTGGCCCGCAACGAGTACGGCACGCCGCTTCTCGACTCGGTCTTCGACGCGGCGAGCTCCGTCGCGGGCCACGACCTGCTCTGCTATGTGCGTTTGGCCGAGCAGGCGCCGGAGCCGCG
>CAZJXV010000046.1:0-19447 GCA_964550015.1 uncultured Verrucomicrobiota bacterium | reverse complement strand
CTTGACGGGTGTTTCGGCGTAGCGGAGCAGGCGGCGGGACTTGACGGCGAGGCGCACGGAGGTAATGGCGATGCGGCCATAGAGTTCCATCTCGCCGAGGTAGGCGGGCTTGTCGGCGGTGTTCTTGTTGAGGGTGAGGCGCAGGGTGCGCGTCCTGACGGGCCGGGCGAACTTGACGACCTGGTAGCGGCGTGACGTGTAGGGGTGGTCGGTGGCGAGCACGACGTGGGTGCGCTGGTCGAGGTCGGGGCGGGTCCAGGTTTCGGGCTCGGCCATGCAGTCGAGCGTGAAGGTGCCGTCGTTGCTGCTGGCGGTGGCGATGCGCACGGCGGTGAGCACCTGGGGGCGGCGGAACTCGAGCACGAGCCGGGCGTTGTCCTTGTCGCTGAAGCGGACGAAGGTGTTGGTGTCGCTATCGAAGAGGCGCTCGAGCTTTTCCTCGCCGGCCATGTTGCCGGAGATCTTGAGCAGCCCTTTGCGTGCGAACTGCGGCAGGTCGAGGCGGGCGTGAATCAGGCCCGGCACGGCCCGGCCCTCGGGCGTTCGCCAGAAGCCTTGCGCGAGCTCCTCGGGCGGCGGCGGGGTCTTGGGGCGGCGTGTGGGTTTCTTGGGGGTTGGCTTCTTGCCGAGCCAGCCGGCGATCGTCTTCTTGGTCTTCTCGGGGTGCTTGAGGAACATGTAGGTGGTGTAGCCGAGGCCGCCGAATACGACGGCGAGGATGAGGAAGATGAGGACGTTGTGATAGAGGCGTCGCAGCTTTTTCTTGATTTTTCGCCAGTTCATAGTGGGCCCGGGGACAGGGGACACCCCCGTCTCCGCCGTCTCGATGTGCCGCTTCCTGTGTATTTACCCTGAAGCTGCGGCCACTTCAAGGCCTGTTGTGCGTTCGTGGCGCCCGTTTTTCGGACGGCCGGGCACCGGGCCGGTTCCGGGGAGGGTCGAGATGCCGCTTGTCGGGGTGGCGGGCGGGATGTATGCTTGGTGTGAGTGCGATTAGACCAGGAGACAAGAGGAGATGGATTGATGGAGCGGACGACGAAACGGTTGCTGGCGGGTTTGGTGCTGGTGGGGCTGGTGTTGGCCCTGGTGCCGGGTGTGCGCGCCGACGTGACGGTGGTGACGGAGACGGAGAGGACGGGCGCCGGCCCGGCCCAGAAGACGACGACGACGCAGTACTACACGGCGACGAAGATGCGCACGGAGTACGGTGAGCAGAGCGTCTCGATCATTGACCTGGACAATGAGCGGATGATCACGCTGATGCCGGCGATGAAGGTGTACATGGAGCAGTCGTTCGACGCCCTGAAGAAGATGGCGGAAGGATTCAAGGACACGGGGCCGGAATACGAGGTCGAGAAGACCGAGGAGACGAAAAAGATCAACGGCTACACGTGCCGGAAGGTGGTCATGCGGGTCAAACACACGGATACCGAGGCGGTCACGGAGTCCTGGATGACCAAGGACATCGAGATTGACAGCGCGATCACGGACTTCCTGAAGAACTGGGCGGAGAAGGTCAAGGATATCCCGCAGCAGAAGCAAAGCCTCGAGGTGCAGCAGAAGCTGTTCGGCGAGGGACTGTTCCCGGTCAAGACGGTGACCCGCGTGACGATGGCCACGGGGACGATGACGACGACGCAGACGCTCACAAAGATCGAGAAGGGCGATCTCGATGATTCGCTCTTCGAGGTCCCCGAGGGGTACACGAAACCGAACTTCGGCCCGCCTCCGCCGATGGGTTCCGAGTCGGACGGCTAGGTCTCGCTGCCCAGCCCGACCGCGAGGCGCCGCGCGTGAAAAAATAGGGACAGGCACCTATTTTTCTGCGCCAGGGTGCATCAAATGTGTTCGGCACCCACAGAAAAATAGGTGCCTGTCCCTATTTTTTCCCAGGCCGGGCGTGTCAGGCGAGGTGCTCGCGGCGTTTCCTGCGCAGGAAGGCCGGCTCTTCGAGGTCTTCGCCCCGGTAGGTGACTTTGCCGGCTCTGGCCGGCGCAAGGGGTTTAGGTTCGGGGTCTTCGGCTTCCTGGAAGAGGTCGGGGGCTCTTTTTTCGTGCTGTTTTTTCGAGGCGCCTTTCGACCGGGCGGGTTCGGGGTTCTCCAGCTTGTCATCGAGGCCGGTGGCGATCAGGGTGATGACGGCGCTGTCCTCGAGCGCGTCGTCGGCGTTCCAGCCGAAGATGATGTTGGCGTCGGGCGCGGCGATTTCGCGGATGATCTGGGTGGCCTCGTCGAGTTCGTGGAGTTTGAGGTCGGCGCTGCAGGTGAGGCTGATGAGGACGCCCTTGGCGCCGGTGATTTCGGTCTGCTCCATCATGGGGCTGTTGACGGCCTCGCGCATGGCCTGGGCGGCTTTGTCGGAGCCGTGGCCTTCGCCGAAGCCGAGTGTGGCGGCGCCCTTGATGGACATGACGGCGCGGATGTGCGCGAAGTCGAGGTTCATCATGCCGGGTTTGAGGATGAGGGTGGAGATGGCGCTGACGCTGCGGCACAGGACCTGGTCGGTGATGCGGAAGGCTTCGAGCAGGGTGAGGTTGGTGCCGGCGATCTCGAAGAGGCGCTGGTTGGGGATGGTCATGACGGTTTCGATGGTCGAGCGCAGGTCGCGCAGGCCTTCCTCGGCGGCGCGCTGTTTGACGCTGCCCTCGAAGAGGAAGGGCTTGGTGACGACGGCGATGGTGAGGATGCCGCGGTCGCGGGCGATGCGGGCGACGACGGGGGTGGCGCCGGTGCCGGTGCCGCCGCCGAGGCCGGCGGTGAGGAAGACGATCTCGGCGTCCTCGAGCAGTTCGGTGATGACGTCTTCGTCCTCTTCGGCCGCCTGGCGTCCGAGGGCGGGATCGCCGCCGGCACCGAGGCCGCAGGTGACGCTGCGGCCGATCTGGACGCGCTCGCGCGCCATGCAGGTCGAGAGGGCCTGCATGTCGGTGTTCATGGCGATGTACTCGACGCCCTCGATGTCGGAGGCGATCATTTTGTTGAGGGCGTTGCCCCCGGCGCCGCCGATGCCGATGACTTTGATGCGGGCGCCGTTTTTGTGCGAGTCGACGAATTCGAGTGCCATGTGAGTGCTCCCCTTTAGAGGCCTGCGATTTTTGCGCGCTGTCTGATCCAGGCCTTGACGCGCTTGGCCAAGCCCTGCACGGACCGGAAGACGTTGTCGGTATGGCGGACGATCTCGTTTGATTCGCGGAATTCCGCGCCGTACAGAGCGAGGCCGACGCCGGTGGCGTACATGGGGCTTTCGATCTGTTCGACGGAGCCGGTGATTTCGAGGGGCCGGCCGAGGCGGGTGCTCATGTTGTTGAAGACGCTGCGGGCGAGGTCGCGGCTGCCCTTGAGCAGGCAGGTGCCGCCGGTGAGCACGACGCCGGAGCCGATGAGGTGGCCGCACTCGCTGCGCTCGATGGCGTCCTTGGCGATCTGGAGGATCTCGCGGTAGCGCGCCTCGATGATTTCGGCAAGCAGCCGGGCGGAGGCATCGTGCGGTTTGGTGTCGAGCGTGCCCGGGAGGGTGAAGGTTTCGTCATCCTTGACGTGGGCGGGCATGGCGTGGCCGTGGGTGACTTTGATTTCCTCGGCCTTGGACCGCGGGATGCGCAGGACCTTGGAGATGTCGCGGGTGATGTCGTCGCCGCCGAGGCCGAGCACGCCGCTGAAGCGGGGGCTGGCGTCGCTGAAGACGGCGAAGTCGGTGGTGCCGCCGCCGACATCGATGAGGATGACGCCGACCTGCTTGTCGGTGCTGGTGAGTGCGGCCTGGCCGGCAGCGACGGGCTGGAAGACGATGTCCTCGACCTCGAAGCCCGCTTTGTTGATGCACTTGACGAGGTTCTGGGCGGCGAGCAGGCCGCCGGTGACGAGATGCACGAGCACCTCGAGCCGCCGGCCGCACAGGCCACGCGGGTCGCGGATGTCGTTGACGCCATCGACAACGAAGTCGGCCGGGAGCGCATGGAGGATTTCGCGGTCGATGGAGCGGGCCATGGCTTGTGCCGCTTCGATCGCGCGGTCAATGTCACTCTGGGTGATCTCGTTCGAGTCGGTCTCGATTGGGACGACGCCGCGGGCGTTGCAGGTTTCGATGTGCTCGCCGGTGATGCTGGCGAACACGGAGTGGATCTCGGTGTCCGAGGTGCGCTCGGCCTCGTCGATGGCGTCGGCGATTGAGGTGACGGTTTCCTCGACGTCAACGATCTCGCCGCGGCGCAATCCCCTCGACGGGGCGGCCCCGACGCCGAGCACGCGCACGCGCCCTTCTTCAACGGGTTCGGCCACAACGGCGCAGGTTTTCGTGGTGCCGACGTCGAGACCGACGACGATTTTCCGACCCCATCGCATTGTGTCATCCCTCCGGCCCCCCCGGCGAAGCCGCCAAGGTGGAGTCCCGCGGTGTTTCCTTCTACGTCAATTGGTTACAGCCGGCACCCGCGAGAGCAGGCGCAGGTCGAGCTTCTTAAACGGCTTGGGTGTGGCGTGCAGGATCGTGTCGAGCCGCGCGAGCCGCTGTTCGAACTCGCCGTTGCCGAGCATGACGACGGCGCCCGCGCGGACTTTCGGTCCCGGCACGGGGTAGAGCTTCACGTTGCTCAGGTTGCGCACGTCCACTGATTCGATCTGCATGAGCGGCGGCATGGACGAGGCCAGGTAGAGCCTCAAGATCAAGAGCGCCGCGTTGAGCTTGGTGTCTTTGAGCCGGTTGCCCGGCTTCGGGTTCTTGAGCGAGAGCCCTTTGATGTATGGCAGCGTCCCGAGGGAGTCGGTTTCCGTCGGAGGAAGGAGGTAGCCGTCGTCGTCCACGAGGAAATCGTTGTCCCCGCTGCGGAGCCGGGCGATCGGCGTGCGCTCGACGACCCGGATGACGATAGTGTTGGGCAGGCGGCGCACGATTGTGGCGCTGCGGATGATCGGATCGGCGACAAGGGCGCGCCGGGCGCGGGCGATCGGGTAGTCGAGGATCGGCCGGCCGGGCTTGAGTTCCGCCTTGTCGGCGATCTGCTGGGGGGTGAAGAGCGCTGCGCCCTCGACGTGGATTTCGTTGACGATGTACGCGGGCGAGCGGTGCAGCCACCGGATGAGGGTGTAGGCGCCGAAGGCAAGCAGCGGCACGGCCAGCACGAGCGCGGCGGGGACCAGGAGCGACCGGCTTCCGCGGGTGCGGGGGTGTTTCTGTCGCGCGCGTTTGGACTTGAGCGCGCGGGCGCGCAAGGTCACCGTGGCGCGCACGGGCGTGTACTTGGGCGTGTGGCGCAGGCGGCGCGTCTGCCATGTCTTGCGCATCATCGTTCCTCCGCGAGCTGGGCCGTCGGGCTCGTCGAGGTTTGGCGGTGGCGTTCGAGTCCGAGCTCGATGAGGCGGTCGAGCAGGTCGGGGTAGGCGAGGCCGCTGGCCTCCCAGAGCTTCGGGTACATGCTGATGGTGGTGAAGCCGGGGATGGCGTTGAGTTCGTTGATGTAGATCGTGCCGGTGCGCTTGCACAGGAAGAAATCGGCGCGGGCCATGCCGTAGCAGTCGAGTATGCGGAAGGCCTCGACGGCGATGCGCATGGCCTGGTCCTGCTGGTGCGGCTCGATGGGCGCCGGGATGAGGAGCTCCGAGAGGTCATCCACGTACTTGGCCTCGTAGTCGTACCATTCGTTGGACGGGACGATCTCGCCGCACACGGAGGCCCGGGGCGCGTCGTTGCCGAGCACGCTGCACTCGATCTCGCGGGCTTCGACGGCGGTCTCGACGATGATCTTGCGGTCGTACTCGGCGGCCGCGGCGAGTCCGTCGGCGAGCTCGTCGGTATCGTGCGCCTTGGTGATGCCGACGCTCGAGCCGAGGTTGGCGGGCTTGACGAAGCAGGGCAGGCCGATGTGCTCGACGAGGTTTTCGACGACGGCGTGCGGCGCGGCCGCCCACTGGGCGCGGCGCACTTCGACGTGGGGCACGACGGGCAGGCCGTGGTGGGCGAAGAGCTGCTTGGCGACCGCCTTGTCCATAGCGAGGGCGGAGCCGAGCACACCGGCGCCGACGTAGGGCACGTCGAGCATCTCGAAGAGGCCCTGGATGGTGCCGTCCTCGCCGTAGGGGCCGTGCAGCACGGGGAAGGCGATGTCGTAGCCGGCCAGGCGCTCGAGGGCGGCGGTGGTGTCGCCGGTCCTCGTCGAGGAGGCGTCGAAATCGAGGGGCGCGACGTCGGGGACCCACTCGCCGTGCCGGGTGATGCCGATGTGGCCGACGTCGTACCTGGCGCGGTCGAGCGCGCTGCTCACGGAGATGGCCGAGCGGATCGAGACTTCGTGCTCGCCGGAGCGGCCGCCGTAGATGACGCACACGCGCCGCTTGTGCTGCATGGGCCGATCAGTGGACATGGGTCTGCTTTTCTCTGAGTTGCTGGACGAGTTGAGTGGCCACGGTATGGATGTCGCCCGCGCCCATCGTGACGACGAGGTCGCCGGGCCGCACCGCGGCGATGAGCTCGCCGGCGAGCGATTCCATGGTGTCGAAGTAGCGGGCGGGCGGCCGCCCGTGGTGCTTGACGGCGTCGAAGATCATTGTTCCGTCCACGCCGGCGATCGGCTCTTCGAAGGCGCTGTAAATGTCGGTGAGCAGCAGCTCGTCGCAGTCTTCGAATGCGTCGGAGAAATGCTCGTGGAGGTGGAGCGTGCGGCTGTAGCGGTGCGGCTGGAAGACGCCGATGACGCGCCGCGAGGGATCGAGCCCGCGGGCGCACGCGAGGGTGGCGCGGATCTCGCTGGGGTGGTGGGCGTAGTCGTCGACGACGAGGACATCGTTGACCTGGCCGACGACTTCGAAGCGGCGCCGCACGCCGCGGAACTGGGCGAGGACGCGGCGAATGACGTCGAGCGGGGCGCCGCATTCGAGGCCGAGGGCGATGGGGGCGAGTGTGTTGAGGACGTTGTGCCGGCCGGGGACTTTGAGGTGGATCGTTCCGAGGTTGTGGTTTTCGACCGAGAGCTCGAAGGATGAGCCGAAGCCCTCGGGCCGCACGTTGCGGGCGGCAACCTCGGCCTCGTCGCTGAAGCCGTAGCCGACGGCGCGGCACGGTGCGCCCTCGACGGCGCCGCGGAGCGCGTCGTCCTCGATGCAGTAGTAGAGCCGGCCGTCGGGCGGCAGGCCGGCGATGAAGGTTTTGAAGAGCGCGACGATCTGGTCGAGGTCGCGGAAGTGGGCGAGGTGGTCTTCGTCGATGTTGGTGAGGATGGCATAGCGGGCGGGCAGCTCGACGAGCGAGCCGTCGCTTTCGTCGCCCTCGACGATGAAGTACTCGTCGCCGCCGCAGCGCACGTTGCCGCCGAGGGCTTCGACCTCGCCGCCGATGACGGCGCACGGATCGAAGCCGGCGGCCTCGAAGATGAGGGTGGTCATCGCGGTGGTCGTGGTTTTGCCGTGGGTGCCGGAGATGACGATGCCGGTGGTGCCTTCCATGGCGCGGGCGAGCATGGAGGCGCGGTGGACCTGGGTGAGGCGCCGCTTGCGGGCGGCGAGGCGTTCGGGATTGTCGTAGCTTGCGGCGGAGGTATAGACGACGAGAGGGCGGCCGACGAGGTGTTTGGGGTGGTGGCCGACGGCGATCTCGGCGCCCATGTGCTTGAGCTTCTCCAGCGTCGAGCTGTCGCGCACGTCGGTGCCGGAGATGCGCCAGCCGCGGCGCAGCAGGATTTGCGCGATGCCGCTCATACCGATGCCGCCGATGCCGATGAAGTGTGCATGTGGTCTCGCAGGTGTCATAACGGGGTTCACTCTCGCAGGGCCTCCTGAGTTGTCAATTGCAGTATGGCACGGCAGGCCGCGCAACGCACCATTGGTGTTTCGCACTCGACGTAGGCAGCGACGGTCCGCGCGGCGGCGGGCCCGGCGCACGCGCTGAGCGCGTCGAGCAGCGCGACCCATACCTGGGGGAGATCGAGCGCGCGCATTCGCGCGTAGGGGCGCTCGCGCAGCAGTGCCTCGAGCACGGGCCCGGCGGCCTTGCTGCCGATGAGTTCGAGCGCCCGAAGCTCGTTGAGAAGCCGCGCGGAGGGCCGGCCCGGGTCGGGGTGTTGAACGGATTCGATGAGGACGTGTTCGAGCGTTGGGCCGCCGACACGCGCGAGAACTTCCGGCGACGCGTCCGTGCGTTTGGTCGCGCCGAACTCGACGAGGCAAAGGCGCGCGGCGGCGTCCCGGTCGCCCACCTGCGCCAGGGCAATCGCGCACGCCTCGCGCGCGGGTGTGCGCCGGTGATCGTCGCCCCGGGCTTCGAGTTGCCGGGCGAGCGTTACGAGTGGCGGCAGGGCGCTCGTGTCGCCGATGGCGCCGAGGGCGAGCGCCGCGTGCGTGCGGACGTTCCAGGACGGGTCCTGCAAGAGCTTCGTCAACGCAGGGGCCGTGTCGCGGCTCTTGAGCCGGGCGAGGAGCGCGGCGGCGTTTTGCCGTAAGACGGCGCTCTTGTCACGGCAGGCGCTGAGCAGCGGCGGCACGATCTGTTGCTGGTCGCAGGCGGCCAGCAAGTGGGCAATGTCGTCGAGCTCTTCGCCGCTTGCCGGTTCCTTGAGATGGACGAGAAGGGCTGGCAGGTGCTCGGACGGGTCGAGGCGGGCGAGCAGGCGCAGTGCAAGGGCGTTGCCGGTCTGCGAGGGGGTCCGGCGGCGCAGCAGGTCGGCGCCAGCGGCGTTGCCGAGGCGGGCGAGGGACCTCGCGGCTTCGAGGCGAACGTCGGGGTCGGTGTCGTCGAGGAGCTTCTGCAGCGTCGGCACCGCGGCGGCGTCGCCGAGGCGGCCAAGGATGGCGGCTGTCTCGAGGCGGACCCAGCGGTCCTCGTCGTCGGCGGACCTGGTGAAAACGTCCAGTGAGGCACGATCGCCCGCGTGGGCCAGGGCCCGCAGGGCGCGGCGGCGGACCTGCGCGTCCGGGCCGCGGGAGGCTTCGATCACGACGTCGAGTCCGGGTTTCCCGCACTTGAGGAGCGCCTCGCCTGCGGCGTCGGCGACCGACCATCGGACGTCCTTGCGGTTGCGGTGGCTCTCCGGCGCGACAAAGAGCTCGTGGAGGGTGGGGACGACGGTCGCGTCGCCCAGCTCGCCGAGTGCGGCCACGGCGGCGACCGCGGCATTGCTCGACGGCGCAGACTCGAGGCGCCGCAGGAGTACGGCGGTGTGCACGGGGCCGCCGTATCGGCCGAGCAACGAGACGGCCTCGTTGCGCAACGCCTCGTCCGCGCCGTTCTCGACGAGGACGAGGTCTGCGAGGGTGTCGAGCGCGGCGGTGCGGAGTGCGGCGGCATCGGCGAGGGCCGGCACGCGGTCGGGCGAGGCGCCAGCGGCGCACGAGAGGGCCGCGAGGACAAGGGTCCCGCAGAGCCAGGGGTTCTTCGACTGTCTTCCGCTTCCGCTCATGTCATGTATTTCTCGACGAGATCGGCCAACCGCTTTGCGGCGTCCGGGCGCGCCAAGCGCCGTGCGTTGCGGCCCATCTCATCGCGTGTCTTCTCGTCCTGCATTTGCCGCACGTACTCGACGAGCACGGCCGGTGTCAGGTCGTTTTCGGCTATGACGCGCGCTGCGCCGTGCCGCTCGAACACCTCGGCGTTTCTCGCCTGGTGGCCCTCGGCCGCGTACGGGTACGGCACGAGGAGGGCCGGCGTGGCGGTGGCGGCCAGCTCGGCCAGCGTCGCGGCGCCCGCGCGGCAGAGTGCACAGGTTGCCGCGGCGTAGGCGCGCTGCATGCCGGTTTCGAAGGCGCGCACGGCGTGCGCGACGCCGCTCGCCGCATATGCCTGCCTGACCTCGTCGTCACGGCCGGCGCCGGCGAGGTGGATGACCTGCACCGGCGTCTCGAGGCGCTCGAGCTCGGGCAAGGCGGCGCAGACGATCTCGTTGAGCCGCCTGGCGCCCTGGCTGCCGCCCATGACGAGGAGGGTGAACGCGCCCTCGTCGAGGCCGTACGCTCGCCGCGCTTCGCGCGGATCGGCCGGCTCGAGCAGCTCCCGGCGCACGGGCATGCCGACGGCCTGGACGCGTTCGGCGACGGCGCCGCGAAACGCGTGGCGGGCCTCGTCGAACTGCACGGCGATGACGCGCGCGCAGCGCGCGAGGAGCCGGTTCGCCTTGCCGGGCAGCGCGTTCGCCTCGTGGATGACGATCGGCACTCGGCGGCGATGGGCCGCATAGAGCGGTGCGACGCTGCCGTAGTTGCCGAAGCCGACGGCGACGCTGGGCCGGAGCCGACGCACGAGGGTGCGCGACACGAGCGCGGCGCGCAGCAGGGCCCAGGCGAACGGCCCCATGCCGAGCAGGCCGCGGCGCGGCATGCCGCGTCCGGGCACGGCGTACCACTCGAAGCCCTGGCGCGTCACGGCGTCTCGCGCGGCGGTGCGCTCCGGGCCCAGGCGTTCCGGGCCGACGCGTTGCGGGGCGACGAAGGCCATTCTCGTCGAGGGATCGCGCCGGCGGAGCTCGGTGGCCAGCGCGATGGCCGGGAAGAGGTGGCCGCCCGTGCCGCCGCTCGCTACGAGCACCGTGGGCATCGGTGCGTGCCTCCGTATCGTGCCAAAGAGCAGGGCGCGCCGTTATGCGCGCGCGAGGCCATGTCTACGAATCCGGACACCGTGCTGGTGGCGCGGCACGCGCTCGGTGGCGCGGCTCACGTTGAGCAGGATGCCCAGGCCAACAAAGTTCATGATCAAGTTGGACCCGCCGAAACTGACGAACGGCAGGTTGAGCCCGGTCGCAGGCAGCGATGCGCTCACGACGCCGAAGTGAATAATCGCCTGCAAGCCGATGAGCGAGGTGATGCCGATGGCCAGCAGGGTGCCGCGCAGGTCGGGGGCGCGGAAGGCGATCCGGAACCCGAGGAGGACCAGGGCGATGTAGAGCAGCAGGAGCGCGCCGATGCCGACGAAGCCGAATTCCTCGCCGATGATGGCGGCGATGAAGTCGTTGTGGGCGTAGGTGATGAACCCGAGCTTCTGGCTGCTCTCGGCGAGCCCGACGCCGAACGGCCCGCCGGAGCCGAGGGCGATGAGCGCCTGGTACTGCTGGTAGCCGGCGTCGAACCGGTACCGTATGGGGTCAAGCACGGCGCGGATCCGCTGGAGCTGATATGGTGAACGCAGGATGGTGAACGCGAGCGCGGGCAGCCCGAGGAGCGCCGAGGCGCCGAGGTAGCGCAGGCGCACGCCGCCGCAGAAGAACATGACGCCGACGGTGCCGGCGATGAGCAGCGTGGTGCTCAGGTCGGGCTGTACGAGAACGAGCAGCAGGAATATGCCCAGGACGGCGACGAGCTCGATGTACGTGGAGAGCCGTGCGACGCGTCGCTGGCGCGACGCCAGGGCGCCGGCGAAGTACAGGATCAAGCCGTACTTTGCGACTTCGGCCGGCTGGAGCTCGAACCCGGGGAACCTGATCCACCGGCGCGCGTGGTTTCGAACGACGCCGAACCCCGGAACGAACACGAGCGCCAGCAGCCCGAGGCAGCCGAGCAGGAGCAGGGGACTGACGCGCGTGAGAAACTCGTGCCGGATGTTCGAGACGATGACGAGCGCGACCACGCTGATGCAGATCCACGCGAGCTGGCGCTTGAGGAAAAAGGCGCTTCCCGGGTCGGCGTCGAGGGTGCGTTGATAGGCGCCGGAGTTGACGATCATGATCAACCCGATGCCGATCAACAGGGTGATGATCAGCAGTATAAGCAATCGGTCCCGTTCCATGCTATTCGTCAGCAGGCTTCGGGATCTTGATGGTGTCGCCTGCGCGCATCTTCTTGGGATCGGTGATCCCATTGATTTCCATGATGATCTTCGTCGTCGTGTGATAGGTGCGCGCGAGCTTCCAGATCGTGTCGCCCGGCTGCACCTCGTAGTCGAACGTCTCGATCGTGCTCAGGTCCACTGGCTCGGCGGGTGTGGTCGCGTCGCCGGTGCCCGTCTCGCCAGTGGCGTCTTCGCCGGTGGCCGTCTCGCCGACGGTCGTTTCGCCGACGGTCGTCTCGCCGGTGGTCGGCTCAACCGCGCCGGTGTCGGGGGTGGAGGTGCTTGTATCGGTGCTTGCTTCGTCGTCGAGCCCCTTGGTCGGGTTCGGGATCCAGAGCTCGCGGCCGGCGCGGATGAGGGTGCGGTCGCGGATGTCGTTGCGGTCGGCGATGGCGTCGACGGTGACGCCGAATTGCCGCGAGATTTTCCACAGGCTGTCGCCGGACTTGACCACGTAGCGGACCTCGTTCGCGGCTTCGATCGTCTCGGTCTCCCTGATGACGGGGGGAGTGATCTCTTCGGCGACGCTCACGTCGGCTTCGTCGGTCTCGTAGGCGGTGTCCGCGTCGAGCCTTTCGACGTCGCCGGGGCCGGGGGTCGCCACACCGTCGTCCACCTCGCGGGTGCTCGAGTCGCCACAGCCGCCCATCGAGACCCACAGCAGCACGATGCCGATGTGGACGAGCACGACGATGATGACGGCGTCGCGTTTGGGAAGTGTGCGCTTTTCCATAGGTCGTCTCCTTGCCTCGGGTTCGTGTATCTCACCCAGTGGTTTTGTGTGCGCACGCCGGTGCCGCGCGGACGCATGCCTTGAAGCGGTCGCCGCGGTCGGCGTAGTCGCGGAACATGTCGAAACTCGCGCAGCCGGGCGAGAGCAGGACGACGTCGCCCGGCCGTGCAGTGGCCTTTGCGATGCCCACGGCCTCGTCGAGCGAGGCGGCGTGAACGCACTCGGTGTCGTCGGCGAACGTGCGGGCCAGCTTCGGCGCGGCCTCGCCGATGAGGACAAGGGTTTTGACCCAGGCGCGCACGTTCGGCCGGAGCGGTTCGAAATCGAGGTCCTTGTCGAGGCCGCCGGCGATGAGGATGACGGGCGATTCGACCGCGTCGAGGGCTTTGGCGACCGCGTCCACGTTCGTGGCCTTCGAGTCGTTGATGTAGCGCACGCCGCACGCCTCCTCGACGAGCTCGAGGCGATGGGGGAGGCCGCGGAAGCTGCGCAGGCCCTCACAAATGGCGGCGGTCTCGAGCGCGAACGCCTCGGCGACGGCGATAGCGGCCATGGCATTGTGGCGGGTGTGTCGTCCGGGCAAGCGCCACAGGCCGCGGAGGTCGTAGCGGCGGCCCGTCGGCTTGCTCACGACGGAGTCGCCGTCGAGGACAAGGTCGCCGTCAAGGACGAGGTCGCACGCGGCATCGTCGCCGTAGATGATGCGGCGCGGGCCGTCCGCGTTGGCCGGCAGTGACCAACCGGCAGCGGGAACGGACTCGTGCAGGATGGCGACGTCGGCGCCGGTCTGGTTCTCGAACAGGCGCATTTTGGCGCGTGCGTAGTCGTCGAGCGCGGCGTAGCGGTCCATGTGGTCGGGCGTGATGTTGAGGAGCACGGCGACGTGGGGCCCAAAGCGCTCGATCCGCTCGAGCTGGAACGAGCTGACCTCGACGGCGAGGACGTCGCCGGAGCGCGCGCGGCGCACGAGGCCGATGAGCGGATCGCCGACGTTGCCGGCGACGGCGCACTCGAGCCCGCCCGCGCGCAGAAGGGTGTGGACCAGGTGGGTGACCGTGGTCTTGCCGTTGGTGCCGGTGATGGCGACGATGGTGGCGTCGCAATATCGGGCGGCGAGCTCGATCTCGCTGATGACGGGAATCCTGCGCTCGTCGGCGAGGCGCACCGGGGTCACGTGCGGCGGCACGCCCGGGCTGAGCACGACGAGCTCGACGCCGTCGAGGACGCGGTCGCTGTGGTCGCCGAGCTCGACGCGGGCACCGGCGTGCTCGAACTCGGCCTTGAGCGCGCGGAGGCGTTCGGTGTCGGCCGCGTCCGTGGCGGCGACGCGGGCGCCGGCTTCGAGGAGGAAGCGCGCCGCGGCCTCGCCGCTTGTGCCGAGGCCGACGACGAGCACGTGTTTGTGTGTCAGTTCATTCATTCGTTACTGCAACTTGAGCGAGGCGAGGCTCAGCAGGGCGAAGATCGTGCCGATGATCCACAGGCGCACCGTGACCTTGGTCTCGCTCCAGCCGCACATCTCGAAGTGATGGTGCAGCGGCGCCATCCGGAAGAGCCGCTCGCGTTTCCACTTGAAGTAGGCCACCTGCAGGATCACGGACGCCGCCTCGATGACGAAGATGCCGCCCGCGATGAGCAGGAGGAATTCCTTTTTCACGACGAGGGCGACCGTGCCGATGGCGCCGCCGAGCGCCAGGCTGCCGGTGTCGCCCATAAAGATCTGCGCGGGGTGCGCGTTGAACCACAGGAAGCCGAGCCCCGCGCCGACCATGCTCGAGAGAAAGATCACGAGCTCGCCGCTGCCGTTGATGAACTCGATGTTGAGGTAGTCCGACAGGAGGAAGTTTCCGCTCACGTAGCTGATGACGATGTAGACCAACGCGACGGCGATCGAGCAGCCGATGGCGAGGCCGTCGAGGCCGTCGGTGAGATTCACCGCGTTGGACGAGCCGGTGATGACCAGGACGGCGAACAGGATGTAGAAGGCGCCGATCATGGCGATGGGCCAGCGGTAGAACGGGAGGAACAGCGTTCTCGGGTAGCCCCTGATGTTGTGTTCCTTGAGGACCGTGCGGACGTCGGGCGCGGGGGCGGCGACACCCGTCGTTTGCGGGGGGACGCTGCCTGTGAGCTCGTTGAGGAGCTGCGGTCTTGTTGTCGAGAGTTCCCGCTTGGGCGCGGGCATCGCCACGAGGGTAGCGCCGACGGTGAGGCCGAGCAGGACCTGCCAGGCGAGCTTCGTGCGCTTGCGGAGGCCCGTGCTGTTGCGGTGGCGGATTTTGAGGTAATCGTCCACGGCCCCGAGCGCGCCGAGCCAGAGGGTGGCGCCCACGGCGAGCAGGACGAACGGGCCGAGGACGTCGGCCCACAGGAGCGTGGGCAGCACCATGGCCGCGACGATGAGCACGCCGCCCATGGTGGGCGTGCCTTCCTTGTTGCGGTGCAGGGCGTGCAGCGGGGGGCACTCGTCCTTGCGGATCGGCTGGCCGATCTTGAGGGCGTAGAGCTTGCGGATGAGCCAGGGCCCGAGGGCGATACTGATGACCATGGCGGTGATTGCCGCGAGGGCGGCGCGAAGCGACAGGTACTTGAAGACGCGCAGCGGCAAGTCCTTGTCGTAGACGTCGAGTATGTGCTGGTGCAGCCATGTGAACAGGTGGTACAGCATGGGTTACGTGCAGCTCGGGGCGCGCGGAGCGCCGCGCTCCTGTGCCGCGATGAGTTCCTCGATGATGCATTCCATCCGGTTGGCGCGCGAGCCTTTGATGAGCACGGCATCGCCCGGCCTCAGTTCGTCACGCAAGAGGGCCGCCGCTTGCTCGGCGCCGGCGCAGTCGGCGGCGCGGTCCGCGGGCAGCCCGTGCTCGATGGCGGCTTCGAGGATGTAGCGCGCGTCGCCGCCGGTGGCGATCACGCGGTCGAAGCCCGTCTCGGCGAGGAGTCGTCCGATGGCGCGGTGGGCCTCGCGGCTGTGGGGGCCGAGCTCGCGCATGTCGCCGCACACGACGAAGCGGCGCGAACCGGGCATCGCTGCAAACGTGGCGAGGGCGGCCCGCATGGACGTCGGGTTGGCGTTGTAGGCGTCGTTGATGAGGCGCGCACCCCGCCATTCGTGTTGCTCGAAGCGCATCTTGGGCAGCCGCAGGCCGGGGAAGCCCTCGACGGCGTCGGCCGGGTGCATGCCGATCGCGCAGCAGGCCGCGACGGCCGCGGCGGCGTTGAGTGCGTTGTGGCGCCCGGGCGCGGGCACGACGGTTTTGAGCTCGGGTCCGCCCGGGCACTCGAGGACGACGTCGGAGCCGTCGGCGGTCTCGCGAACGACGGACAGGCGGACGTCGGCGTCCGGACGTGTGCCGAACGTGATGCGGCGGCCCGCCCAGCGCTCGCCGATGCGGCGGACCCACTCGTCGTCGGCGTTGAGCACGGCCGTGCCGTCGGGGGGCAGCGCCTCGAGGAGCTCGGCCTTGGCCTCGGCGATCGCGGCGACTGACTCGAAGAACTCGAGGTGGGCAGGGTTGACGTTGGTGATGACGCCCACCTGCGGCTGCGCCACGGCGGCGAGGCCGCGGATCTCTCCGGCGGCGCTCATGCCGATCTCGACGACGGCGAGGGCGGTCGTGCGGTCGATCTCGAGGCAGGTCAGTGGGACGCCGACGTGGTTGTTGAAGGAGCCCGCGCTCTTGACGAGCGTGAACTGCCGACCACTGAGCGCGGCTATGAAATCCTTGGTCGTTGTCTTGCCGTTGCTGCCGGTGACGGCGATGACCGGGCAGTCGTATCGTTCGCGGCTCGCGCGGGCGACGTCCTGGAGCGCCCGGGTCGTGTTCTCGACGAGAATGGCCGGTCGGTCCTCGGGCGGTTCCGACGCGCGCGCCGCCTCGAGCATGGCGGCGGCCGCGCCGCGGGCGAAGGCCTCGGCGACGAAGCTGTGGCCGTCGAACCGGTCGCCGACGAGGGCGACAAAGAGCTCGCCGGGCCGGAGGGTGCGGGTGTCGGTCGAGATCGAGCTGACGCTCGTCTCGGGCGGGCCGCCCATGAGGCGCCCCTGGGTCGCGGAGGCTATCTCGTCGAGCCGCATCGGGTCCACGGTGTGAGTTCTCCTACGGCGAGCCGGCGAGGATGGCGCGCGCCACCTCGCGGTCGTCGAAGATGATGGTCCTGTCTCTAAACTGCTGGGTTGTTTCGTGTCCCTTGCCCGCGATGAGCACGGTGTCGCCGGGCCGCGCGAGGGCAATGGCCTGGCCGATGGCGGCGTGCCGGTCGGGCTCGACGATGTGGCCGTCTCCGGCATCGTAGGCGGTGGCGATCTGGGCGATGATGGCGTCCGGGTCCTCGCTGCGCGGGTTGTCGGACGTAATGATCGAGAGGTCGGAAAGCCGGTTGACGACGGCGCCCATCTTCGGCCGCTTGCCGGGATCGCGGTCGCCGCCGCAGCCGAAGACGGTAATGATGCGGCCGGTGGTGATCTCGCGCAGGGAGGAGAGCACGTTCTTGAGGGCGTCGTCGGTGTGCGCGTAGTCCACGACGACGGCGAGGCCACGATCGTTGGCGATGAACTCGAGCCGCCCCGGCACGGCGCGCGTGTCGGCGATGCCGGCGACGACGTCTTCCACGTCGAGGTCGAGGGCGATGCCGACGGCGATCGCGGCGAGCGCGTTCGAGACGTTGTGACGGCCGAGCAGGGCGAGGCGCACGGGGACGTCGCCGCGCGGGGTGCAGGCCGTAAAGGTGCAGCCGTCCGTGTTGAGCCGGACGCGCGTGGCGCGGACGTCGGCGGAGGGCTTGAAGCCGAAGGTGATGACGGGCGCGCGCGCCGCCTCGATGATGCGGGGTGCGCGGGGGTCATCGGTGTTGACGACGGCGCGCTTCGGCCGGGGATCGCCGGCGTGCTCGTCGAGCCGCTCGAAGAGCTTCGCCTTGACTTCGAGGTAGTGGTGCATGTCGCCGTGATAGTCGAGGTGGTCCTGGGTGAGGTTGGTGAAGACGGCGACGTCGAAGTGGATGCCCTCGACGCGTTTCTGGGCGATGGCGTGCGAGGAGACCTCGATGACGGCGGCGCCGCAGCCGCGGGCGACCATCTCGGCGAGCAAGGAGTTGACGAGCACGGGATCGGGGGTGGTGCGCTCGGCGGGGATCGTGCGGCCGTCCACGCGGTATTCGATCGTGCCGATGAGGCCGGCGCTGACGCCGGCGCGGGCGAGCGCGTTGCGGACGAGGTAGGTCACGGTGGTCTTGCCGTTGGTGCCGGTGACGCCGATGACGCGCAGGGCCCTCGAGGGGTGGTCGTAGAACGCGTCGGCGAGCAAGGCAAGCGCGCGGCGGCTGTCGGGCACGACGATCCTGGCGGCGCCGTGAACGGGGAAGTCTTCTTCCTCGCAGACGACAGCGGCGGCGCCGGCGTTGACGGCGTCCTCGATGAAGAGATGGCCGTCGGTCTTCTCGCCGCGGAGCGCGACGAACAGGTAGTTCTTGAGGACCTGTCGCGAGTTGTGCGCGAGGCCTGTGATTTCAATATTGAGATTGCCGATCGTTCGGGGCGAGTCAAGCGCCTCGATCATTTTCGCGAGCTTCATTGCTGCGACGCCCGTACGAATCATGTTAGTTGGCCCGCCCCGGTGTCTCGTCGTCGAGCTCGTCAGGCGGGACCTCAAGATATTGTAGCACTTCCCGGCCGATTTCTGCAAACACCGGTGCGGCCACCGTGCCGGCGAAGTGGGTCGGCTTCACGGTGCCGCGCATGGTGACGAGGATCACGACCTCGGGCTCGCCGACCGGGGCGAAGCCGGCGAAGGTCGAGTCGAACAAGGTATCCGAGTAATGGCCTTCGATCACCTTGTGGGAGGTGCCCGTCTTGCCGGCCTGTGAGAAGCCGGGGATGTCGGCGCGGCGGGCGGTCCCTTCTTTCGAGACGACGGCCTGCATTGCCTTGGTGATGTCGCCGGCGGCGCGCTCGGAGATGACGCGGCGCACGGCTTTGGGCGGGAAGGTCTTGACGAGGTCGCCCTCGCGGTCCACGAGCGAGGCGATGAGGCGGGGCTCCATGAGCGTGCCGCCGTTGGCGATGGTGCAGAAGGCGAGTGCAAGTTGCAGCGGGGTGACGCCGATCTCATGGCCGAACGGGAGTGAGCTCATTGAGTAGCCCGACCACTGGCTGATCGGCCGCAGGAGGCCGGGGCTTTCGACCGTGAGAGGAGCCCCGGTCCGCCGCCCGAAGCCGAAGGCGCGCAGGCCGGCGTCGAGGCGCTGCTTGGCGAGTTCCTCGTCTCTGGTGTCGAGCGGTCCTCCGAGCGTTTCGGCGACCTTGACGATGCCGATGTTGCTCGACTTGACGATGATGTCGAATACGGTGAGCATATCGTAGGCGTGGGCGTCGCGCAGGACCCGACCGATCGGCATGCGCCAGCGGCCGTGCTCGCAGTCGAACTCGGTTTCGAGGGTGACGGTGCGATGGTGCAGGGCGAGCGCGGCCGTGAGCGGTTTGAGCGTGGAGCCGGGTTCGAAGATCTCCTCGACGGCCGCGTCGGCGGTATGCTCGGCGGTCTCTTCGCTGAGGCTGTTGGGGTCGAAGGTGGGCCAGTTGGCCCAGGCGAGGACTTCGCCGGTGTGGGGCCGGAGGACGAGGGCGGTGATTCCGTCGCAGGGGACGTTCTCGGCGGCGCGTGCGATGGCCTCTTCGACGAAGGACTGGATATTGAGGTCTATGGTAAGGACGACGTCGAGGCCGTCCACGGCGGGTTCGCCGGGGGCGGCGCGGCGCAGGATCTCGCGCCGGCGGCCGTCCATGTGCTTGACGCCCCAGCCCTCGCGGCCCTTGAGCCATTTGTCGGCGGCGAGCTCGATGCCGGCGACGGGGTGCCGGTCGTCCAGGACGGGGGCGCCGCGCTCCTGCTCGGTATCGGATTCGTTCCGGACGTGTCCGAGCACGTGGGCGAGCCTGGTGCCGTTGGGGTAGACGCGGCGGACGCGCCGCTTGA
>CAZJXV010000045.1:0-19533 GCA_964550015.1 uncultured Verrucomicrobiota bacterium | reverse complement strand
GGGCCGGTCGCCCGTCGACGAAGGTTGGTTGTTTCTCGCTCGCGGTCCGTAGGCTGACGCCTACGGCTACTCACGTGGTGCCCCTGCGGGGCGTCGCGGGCACAGGTTTTTCAACAGGCCCTGACGCCGCGGGCTACTCAACTGGCGGGCCTTCGGCGCTTCCTCAACTTCGGCGAGGCTGTGGCGGGCGAGGATGCCCGCCGGACGGCCAGCGAGGCGCTGGCGCGGCCAGACGCCGAGGCTACGACGGGGGGGCGGGTCCTACAACGCGGCGATAGGCGTGGGGTGGGGCGGTGTGTTGTCGTGCGGGCGCGGGGATGGTAGAAGGGGGGCGAACCGAGGAGACACGGATGGCTTCACCGGTCGGACATGGGTTGATGGGCGTGGCGCTGTATGCGGCGACGACGCAGCCGCGGCGCTTCTTGCGGCGGTGGGGGTGGCTTGCGCTGTGCGTGGGGTTCAGCGTGCTGCCGGATCTCGACTTCGTCGTGCCGATGGCGGTGGGGCGGCTCGACTGGGCGCACGAGCTGCACCGGTCGTTCACGCACACGGTGTTTTTCGCGCTCGCCGCGGCGCTGATCTGGTTTGTTGGCGCGCGGCTCGTCCGGGGCCGCTCGAAGTCCGGGCGGCGCGTCGCGGCGGCCGCGGCCGCCATGATCTTCGTCTGCCTGCTGGCGCACCTGGCGCTCGACGTGATGAACGAGGACACGACGGCGCCCTACGGGGTGAGCGTGCTGTGGCCGGCGTCGAGCACGTACTTCTACGCGCCCATCGGCGCGCTGCCTCGGGTGGAGAAGCGCACGTATGCCGACATCGTGAGCTGGCACAACGTCAAGGTGGCGCTCACGGAGATCGCCGTGTTCGGGGCGTTGATCGGCGTCGTGGTGGGCGTGCGGTTGGCCCTCGGGCGGCTCAGGGGGTCGCCCCGGGTCGCAGGGCGGGCCCGCGATCGGGCCCAGGGGGTGGAGGAAACGCATGTGACGTGAGTCCCCGCCGGTTGAGAGCACGCTGCTGGAGACAGAGTCAGCTCTCTGTCTCTTCCGCGTCGAGCGACGAGGCCCTGCGCACGACAATGCGGGAGCCGCTTGCTGCAAAGATCTCGACCGGGGAGCCTTTCTCGATGAAGTCGCCCTCCGTGACGACCGAGACGCGCTTGTCGCCGAACTGGGCCGTGCCGGCCGGGCGAAGCGGAGAGAGCGCAACGCCCCGGTGGCCGATCATGTCCCGGAACTCGTTCGCCGACGCGGTGTAGCCGTCCTCGGCCCGTTGCTCTTTCCACAGGATCATGTGCTTGCCAAGCCGCGACCTCGGATTGCCCAGGACCTTGTAGGCGAGCGTCCACAGAGCCACGACACCCACCACGAAAACGACGGCCGCCAGAACGAGTGCCCAACGGAACTGCTCCGGCGTGAGAACGCCGTGAAGCACGACGAGGACTATGATGATGATCAGCAGCAATACGAGCTTTGCGCCGAGGGCAACGGGGTGATGTATCATCGCCTCTCTCCTACTGCGCGCGCCACCCAACAATCATCTGTCATCCCGTGCAAGAACGCAAGCATCCAGGAGCACGAGGTCCTGGGTCCGGGCGCGCGTTCTTGTGTCTCTCGCAGAGGCGCAGAGCTCGCGGAGGTCGTTGACCGCATGGGGCGGCATCGCGCGCCCGCGGCAGGCGGACCCTGGCCACGCCGGTTGCGGCGTTACATCCCTTGATAGAAGCCCTGGCTGAGTTCGTCTTCGATGAGCGTGATGTGCTCTTTTTCCTGGGCGGCGAGGAACTCGAACATCTTGCGCGCGCTCTGGTGCTCGGCGGCCTTGGCCTGGCGGGTGTAGAAGGCGTAGGCCTTCCGCTCCTCGTCGAGCGCGTAGTGCAGCGCCTCGATCGGCGTCATCGGCGTGTCGGTCATGGCGTGTCTCCCTGGGTGCGCGTCGCGGGCGTGAGTGCTTATGCAGGGCCCTTTCTTGCCTGACCGGAGGATAGCATCTCTCGGCATGGTCTCGAAAGGAAGAGCCTCACGCAAAGGCGCCAAGCCGCCAAGACGTGCCGATGAGACCAGGTTCAATATAGAGCCACCTGCTAGCGGCGCGCCGTTCGCCTCAGCAGCAGGGCGAGGGCCGCGAGGGCGGCGAGGAGCAGGGCCGACGGCTCGGGGATGGGGGTGAGGAGGAAGGCGTGCGTCTCATCGCCGATGCGGCCGGAGCCGACGATCAAGCCCTGGTTGTTGATCGCCCGGGCTTCCTGCAGTATCCAGCCGGTCTGGCTGGAGATCAGGTCGTTGAGGTCGGTCATCACGCCGTCCTGCCAGAGGAAAGCCAGTCTGGTGCTGTCCGACCCTTGCGGTGGCCATGAGAAACCTACAACCTGGCCGCGGTCGTTTACGTCCCAGGGCCAGCTCTCCGGTCGGCCGGGCAATGCTCCCAGGTCTGTCGCGTCGCCTGCGTCCCAGAGAAAGGAGTGGGTTTCATCACCGGGCGTTTTCGACCAGCCCACGACCTGGCCTAGGTTGTTGATGGCGTGGGCGCTCATGAGCCCCTCGAGGTCGGTCATCAAGCCGCCTTCCCACACGAAGGCGTGACCGTGCTCGGTGGCCGTGTTGCCGTAGCCAACGACCTGGGCGGAGTCGTTGATGTCGAGGGCAAAGGAGTACGTCCCTCCGTCGAGCGTGCCGAGATTGGTCATCAGGTCGTTTTCCCACAAGAAGCCGTGGTCAATGCCGTTCGCATCGAGGGAAAAGCCTGTGACTTGGCCCGAGTCGTTGATGCCCCACGCCTCGCTGCGGTCGCCGCCCAGTGTGCCGAGGTCGGTCATGGCGAGGCCGTTCCACAGGCAGGCGTGGGACTGTCCTGCGGGGGTCTGTACCCAGCCGACGATTCGGCCCAGGTTGTTGATGCCAAGGGCGCCGCCCTCGCTGGCGTCGGCTGCGTTGAGGTCGGTCATGACGCCGTTTTCCCACAGGAAGGCATGATAGTCGGAGCCTCCTCCACCGGGGAAGTTGGAGAAGCCGACGACCTGGCCGGCGTCGTTGACGCCACGCGCCTCGCTGAAGGTGCCGCCGAGGGTGCCGAGGTCGGTGACGGTGTAGGCTGCGGCGGCGTGGGCGGCGGGCAGGGGGAGGCAAAGGAAAACGAGGAGGCCGGCTAAGAGGGCGGTTTTTGGGCACATGGCTCGATCTCGTTTCGGCGTCTGGTGACGCCAGTTGGTTGCTTGCAGGCTTTGCACGTATGTTACCATGCACAGTACACCTTGTCAAGTGTGAAAGAAGTGTATACTGCGGGCCTCGTGGAGGCAAGGAAGATGTGTGGGATTCTTTGTCTGTTCGGGATTTTGTTCTTGCCTCAGCTTCGGCCTTCGGGCGTGCTACGTCGTTGGGCGAATGACAGAAAATGACAGACGATGACAGAAAGAGAGGGGGAGGACGGGACAGAGCTTCGCGTGGGGACGACGGCCTGCGGGGCGACGGGCTGCGTTTTGGATTTGTTGTCCGGGAAATTTCGTTGACACCTGAGTGAGGGCCGATTATAGGTGTGCCCTAGTTTTTCTTGGGCGCACTGGGGAGAAGGCGCTACCCGCGGCACTACCCGCACGGTCCGCAAGGCGCGCGGTCCCCTGAGCTTTGCGCGCCGGTTCCTACGGACCAGACGGAGGCAGGCAAAAGAGGCGAATGGCGGCGAGGACCCGCACCTTCCCAGGCGGTTACGTCTTCAAGCTCTTCAAGGGGGCCATCGAGCCGGGCCTGACGGTCGGCGACGTGGCGTTTCCTTCCCGCGTGATCGTTCCGCTGTCGCAGGGCTTCGGGGCGGAGGTTCCTTCGCTCGTGAAGGAAAGCGACCCGGTCGTTGCGGGCCAGATCATCGGCCGCGACGACGAGACGGTCTCGACGCCGGTGCACGCGCCGGTCTCGGGCCGGGTCGCAGGTTTCTCGAAGGTTGCCCGGCCCGGCGGCGAGGTGACGGCGGTGGAGATCGCGGCGGACGGCTCGCGCGAGTGGCAGCGGCTCGAGCGGACATACGGTGATCCGGCGGCGGCCGATCCCAAGCAGCTTGCCGAGACGCTGTATCTCGGGGGCGTGACGGCGCTCGCGAGCAAGGGCATTCCGACGCACCTGAACTCGTCGCCCGTCGGGCCCGACGGGGTGGAGACGCTGTTGGTGAGCGCGGTCCACTCGGAGCCGTACGCGATGCCGAACGACGTGGTGCTCGGGCCGAACGTGGCGGCGTTCGCGTCGGGGGTGCGGCTGTTGGGCCGGGCGCTCGGCGGGGTGCGTGCGATCGTGGGGCTCGACGAGCGGGACGCGGCGCTGGCGCCGGAACTCGAGTCGGCGTTTTCGGGCGACGGCGTGGAGGTCGTGCTGGTGCCGGCGAAGTTCCCGGTCGAATACGACGAGGTGCTTACCGAGGTGCTGCTGAGGCGGGCCGTGCCGGACGGCAAGACGGGGCTCGATGTGGGCGCGCTGGTGGTGGACGTGCAGGCGTGCCTCGCGGCGCACGCGGCGTGCGTCGAGGGCCAGCCGGTGATCGAGCGGCTCATCGCGCTGGGCGGCACGGGGTATTCCGAGACAGCCATTGTGCGGGCGCGCGTGGGCACGCCGGCGCGGCAGGTCGTCGAGGGCCGGCTGGTCGAGGCGTCGGTGCTCATCGAGAACGGGGCGTTGGCGGGCCGGCTGGTGCCTGACGGAGGGGCCGACGAGGCGTGGCCGGTCACGCGCGCGACGTGGGGTCTGACGGCGCTCTACGAGGACACGTCGCGGCCGCTGATGGGGTGGATGGCGCCGGGGTTTGATTTCGACTCGACGTCGCGCGTGTACGCGTCGGGCTACATCCCGCCGAAGGCGCGACGGGCGGACACGAACCTTTCGGGCGAGCTGCGGCCGTGCATTCAGTGCGGCTACTGCGCGGAGGTGTGCCCGCGTGACCTGCTGCCGTTCCATCTGGACCGGCTGCTGTCGGTCGACGCGATTGACGAGGCGGAGGAGATGCGCCTGTTCGGGTGCATCGAGTGCGGGCTGTGCTCGTACGTGTGCGTATCGAAGATCCCGCTGATGACGCATATCATCGCGGGCAAGCGGCACATCATCGAGGAGCACGAGGCGGAGCGGGCCGAGCTGCTCAAGAAGCAGGCCGAGGAGGAAGCGCGCCGGGCCACGGAGGCAAAGCGCGAAGGGCAGGGGGACGCCGCATGAAGTTCCTCCGACGATTCATCGAGCGCCGGCAGGAAAAGTGGCGGCAGAGCCGTCTGCTCAAGCCGTGGCTGCCGCTGCTCGACGCGGTGGACGCCTTCCTGTTCCGCCGGGCGGAGAACGCGCGCGAGGCGCCGTTTTTCCGCGACCGGATCGAGATCAAGCGCTACATGATGATGGTGGTGATCGCGCTGATGCCGGCGACGGTGGCGGCGGTGTATTTCTGGGGGTGGCGCTGCGTGCTGCTGATCTTCGTGTCGTACCTGTTCGGCGGGGCGACCGAGGTGCTGTTCAGCGTGGTGCGCAAGGAGGAGGTCAACGAGGGGTTCCTGGTGACGGGGATCCTGTTTCCGCTGACGCTGCCGGCGGCGACGCCGTGGTGGGTGGTGGCGCTCGGCGTGGTGTTCGGCGTGGTGATCGGCAAGGAGATCTTCGGGGGGACGGGCAAGAACTTCTTCAACCCGGCGCTGGTGGCGCGGGCGTTCGTCTATATCTGCTTCCCGGTGCAGACGGCGGCCGCCGGCGTTTGGGAGCCGAACGCGGCGACTGAAGGCTGGCCCGGCGGCTTCGCGCACTGGAGCTCGGTCAGCGTCGAGGCGAACGCCGTCGTGGACGGGGTGAGTTCGGCGACGCCGCTGGCCGCGCGTAAGCAGTGGGCCAAGGCCGAGGCGGGGCCGGGGAAGAACGAGCTCAAAGAGGCGATCCCCGATCTGAAGCCGATGTTCCTGGGCACCGTGCGCGGCTCGATGGGCGAGACGTCGGCGGTGCTTTTGCTCGCGGGCGGGCTGCTGCTCGTGGTGTGCCGGATCGCGAGCTGGCGCATTATCCTCGCCACGCTTGTGAGCGGGGCGGCGTTCAGCGGGGCCATGCACGCGGCGGGGCTGCGGCTGTTTGCGCCGCCGCTCTACACGCTGCTGGCGGGCGGCTATATGCTCGGGGCGTTTTTCATGGCGACGGACCCGGTGAGCGCGCCGGGCACGAAGCAGGCGCAGTGGATCTATGGGATCCTGATCGGCGTGGCCGCCGTGACGATCCGGAGCATCTCGGGCTACGCGGGCGGCATGATGTTCGCGATCCTGTTGGCGAACGTGTTCTCGCCGCTGATGGATTATATGGTGATGCGCACGCGCTACCGGCGTAGGAGGGTGCTCGCATGAAGGAACGCCTGTACGTCGTGTTTTTCGTGATCGTGCTCGGCATCGTGGCCGCCGCCGTGCTGACGGTGGCGAACTCGGTGTTTTATCCGAAGTACAAGGAGAACGTCGAGCGCGAGGCGAAGGGCAACGTGCTTATCGCGCTCGGCATCGCGGGCTGGGACAAGGCGCGGGTCAAGACCGCCACAATCGAGGAGATCAAGGCCGAGTTCAGCAAGTACATCGTCACCGTGCACGAGGGCCGGGCGCTGGCGCGCGGCGAGGAGTTGCCGCCCGGCGTCGAGCCGGACTTCTACGAGGGGTATCGCGACGAGGGGCACGCGGAGTTCATCGGCTACGCGTTCAAGATCACGGGGCCGGGGTTCTGGGACCGGATCAGCGGGTACCTGGCCGTGGACCCGGACGTCACGGAGGTGATCGGGATCACGTTTTACGAAGACGCGGAGACGCCGGGGCTCGGGCACAAGATCAACGAGCCGGAGTGGCAGAAGACGTGGCTCGGCACGCCGATCTACAAGCCGGGGACCGAGGAGGCGTGGATCGGGGTCACGCCGGCGGCGCCGGGCAAGCCGGCGAACGAGGTGGACGCGATCAGCGGGGCGACCGAGACGAGCGGGGCGCTGCAGCGGTTTCTGAACGCCCGGTTGAAGGTGTTCGTTGAGAACGTGAAGGCGTACAAGGCGGCGCCGTAGGCGCCGGCGCGCGAGGACAGGGGTATCATGGCGGACAGAGTTGTGGCGAAGCCGGCGTTGCTCAAGTGGTTCAAGGGCAAGAGCGGCGCGGCGATGCTCGAGCAGGTGTGGGTGGAGAACCCGATCTTCCGCCAGATCCTCGGCATCTGCTCGGCGCTGGCGGTGACGAATCTTCTGCGGAACACGCTGATCATGTGTGCGGCGCTGATCTTCGTCAACGTGTGTGCCAACATGATCATCTCGGCCTTGCGCGACTTCACGCCCCGGCGCACGCGGATGATCACGCAGGTGCTGGTGATCGCGACGTTCGTGATCATCGTGGACCTGGTGATCAAGGCGTTCGCGTACGAGGCGTCGAAGCAGATGGGTGCCTACGTGGGGCTGATCATCACGAACTGCATCATCATGGGCCGGGCCGAGGCGTTTGCGAGCCGCAACACGGTGGGGCTCACGTTCTGGGACGCGCTCGGCTCGGGGCTCGGCTACTCGGTGGTGCTGATTGCGATTGCGCTGATGCGCGAGCCGCTCGGGTTCGGCACGCTGCTGGGTGTCCGGATCATGCCGGCGGGGTTCGTCGAGTGGCAGCTCATGGTGCTGCCGCCGGGGGCGTTCATCGGGCTGGGGCTGTTCATCTGGATCGGCCGGGCGATCGCGCCCGAGAAGGTCGAAGAAGCGGCGAAGTAGGAGGAGCGGGCCATGGACATCGGCGGGCTGGTGGCGGCGGCGAAATCGGCCGACGTGGGCGGCGCGGCGCCGTACATCATTTTCATCGCGGCGATTTTCACGAACAACATCCTGCTGTCGAACTTTTTGGGGATGTGCTCGTTTCTGGCGATTTCGCGCCAGATCCGGGCGAGCTTCGGCCTCGGGATGGCGGTGACGTTCGTGCTGACGATGACGAGTACGATCAACTGGCTGTTGAACCATTACGTGCTGGTGCCTTTGGAGGTGGAGTACCTGCGGTTCATCACGTTTATCATTGTCATTGCGGCGCTGGTGCAGTTCGTCGAGATCGTCATCGAGCGGTTCAGCCCGGCGCTGTACTTCGCGCTGGGGATCTTTCTGCCGCTGATCACGGTCAATTGCGCGATCCTGGGCGTGTGCCTGTTCATGGTGATTCGCTCGTACACGTTCGCGCAGGCGATCGGCTACGGCATCGGCAGCGGGCTGGGCTGGACGCTGGCGATCGTGGCGATCGCGGGCATTCGCAACAAGCTGCGGTTCAGCAACGTGCCCGAGCCGCTGCAGGGCGTGGGGATCACGATGATTCTCGCGGGCCTGATGGCGTTTGCGTTCATGGGGTTCGCGGGGATGGTGGACATCAAGTAGAGAACGATGATTGAGGCGCTCGACATAGTCGCCGCGCTGCCGCCGCAGGTGGTGAACGGGCTGTACGCGATCGCGGTGCTCTGCGGCATCGGGGCGGGCCTCGCCGTGGTGCTGGTGGTGAGCGACTACTTTTTCGCGAGCTACGGCGAGTGCACAATCGACGTGAACCACGGCGAGCGGACCTACACGGTGCAGGGCGGGCAGACGGTGCTCAATGCGCTCGCCGAGCAGAAGCTGTTCATCCCGTCGGCGTGCGGCGGGCAGGGCACGTGCGCCTACTGCAAGGTGAAGGTGTTGAGCGATATCGGGCCGATCCTGCCGACCGAGGAGGGGCAGCTCACGCGGCTCGAGAAGAAGCAGAACGTGCGGCTCGCGTGCCAGATCAAGGTCAAGAGCGACCTCGAGATCGAGGTGCCCGAGGAGTACTTCGCGATCCAGGAGTTCCGCACGCAGGTCCTCAGCAACACGCAGGTGACCGACGACATCGTTGAGATCCAGTTCAAGCTGCTCGAGCCGGACCGGATGAAGTTCCAGGCGGGCAAGTACGTGCAGATGCGCATCGCGCGCGACGAGGGGATCGCTCGGATGCGGGGCGTTTTCGGGAAGTACGACTTCACGAAGTTCAACGCAAAAAAGATCGATCTCGAGAAGGTGCCGAAAGAGAAGTTCATCAACCGGGCGTATTCGATGTCGAACAGCCCGGGCCGCAGCGATATCGTCGAGCTCGACGTGCGGATCGCGCCGCCGCCGCGCGAGGCGCCCGACGCGCCGCCGGGGTTCGCGTCGAGCTACATCTGGTCGCTCACCGAGGGCGAGGAGGTGTGGCTCACAGGGCCTTACGGCGACTTCCTGCTCAAGGACACCGACCGGCCCAAGATCTTCGTCGGGGGCGGCGCGGGCATGGCGCCGATGAAGGCCATGATCCTCGAGCTGTTCGAGGTGTGGAAGACCTCGTGCACGGTGAAGTTCTTCTACGGCGCACGCGCGAAGAAGGACATCTTCTATGCTGAAATCTTTGAGAAGATTTCAGCCGAGCACGACAACTTCGAGTACGTGGTGGCGCTGAGCGAGCCGGCGCCCGAGGACGCCTGGGACGGCCCGACGGGGTTTGTCCACCTTACCGTCGAGAAGGCGATGGAGACGTTCGGCTTCGAGAACGAGTACTACCTGTGCGGCCCACCCCTGATGGTGGACGCGTGCACGAAGATGCTCAGCGACCACGGGGTGCCGGAGGCGGACGTGGCGTTCGATAAGTTCTAGGGGCCGCGGACGCATCAGGTGCGATTAGACCACCTCCACGCCGAACTTGCGCCAGTCACCGGGCCAGGTGAACCTCAGCCTGATCTTCGCTGGGGCTGTGTTCTCTGCTGAAACCATGAGCGTGAGGGTGAAGACGCCGTGCTGATTGGTCAGCGCTCTATAAACGTTCGGCTCCCCGCATGCGAAGCACCAGGAGAACTGGCTGTCTCCTTTGTGTGTCCGCAGGATGTCGAAGAACGGGGTGAGCCCGCACGGAACGTCGATGCGCTCTTCGGGTGGCGGCGGCTCTTCAACTCCCATCTTAACGGCTCTGCTCGGGATGCCCTTGGTTCTGTAGGACCATGCCATTGGGAGACTTTCGACGAAATGCTCTGCGGTGTCCGTTCTCTCCAGCCCGACGTTGGTCAGATACGCGACGCAGCTTCTCGCTATCTGCCGTGTCAAGTTCTTGTTGGTTACTCGGACTCTGAGAAAGCAGAACTCGGTGTCGTGCCCGCCTGCAGTTCCTTTCACAATCAGCTTTGAGCCGTTGTTCTTGTCATACTCCAGCGCAAGCTTCGGACGAAACAGGCAGTGCCTTATTGGCTCACAGATAATGCCCGCAGCGAAGGCCACCATGAAGCCAATGACCGCAAGCAGGACTTGCACCCCAGAGAGGCCAGATGCCTCCTCCCCTCCTGCAACGAGTTTGAGGCCGAAATCGACCGCAGTGCCAAGCGTCATGATCTTGCTCCCTAGAAGCTCAGTGCGCCCGCCGCATTGTACGCGGACGCCGATCAAGATGCACCTCTTAGAATGGGTGTACCTGGAGCTGCAGCACCCGGCTCTCTACCTGAAGGCGGTTGTCGAGAAGCCGGCTGAAGTCGGCCGAAACACACGGACAGGCAGTTGCCTCCGTAAGCACGAGAGCTGGGTTCGGGGCGACTCGGTTGAAGAATAGGTGACTATCGCTCCCCTTCGGATCGGTTTGCCGGCGACTAGTCCCCGCTCAATCGCCTCAGCAGCCGCTGATACGCGTCTTGCGGGAAGCGACTGCCGGCGGCACGCATGAGCTCGAGTGCCTTGACGGCCCACTGGGGGGAGAGGACTCTCGCGCGGACCATCCGATGCACGAGCCACAAGGTGCCGTGAACGCGAATACCCAAATGCTCAGCAACGGCGCGCAGACGACGGTCTCCCGTAAGCAGGATGGTACCTGAGGCCCGAGCCAGGACGCATGCGAAGGCATCTGGCATAGAAAGAGACGTGTTCTGGCTTCTCAGCTGCTGCGCTTCCACAATCTGCACAGCTGAAAGCTCCTTACTGGCCAATCCCCGTGCAACGAGTTCACTGCCGCTCGGTTCTTCGATCTCGGCGATCACTACGTCAGGCGCAATCAACTCGAAGTCCATGCCGAACATCTGCGCGACGAGCCCGCCATCGTGCAGATCGATCCACACACTGGCATCAGTCACAATCCGCACGGGCCCATTCATGCCGCAAGACCTGACTTTCGGCGGATGTCGTTCACGGATTCGCCGAGGAGTTCTGCGGCACGGGACTGGGTGATCAGGTCTTCGGCAAGCGCCCGCATCACGAGGAGCTCCATGCGCTTGGAGGGTTCTTCCGCTGCGACCTCAGACCCCGGCTCGCATAGATGCCACGCACGGGCTCGAAACACCCGGAACATGCGACCAGCCTGTGCCTTCGTGATGATCCCCAGGTCCCTCGCGCGGCAGACCCACGCCTGCATGCTCAGTCCGTACTTGTGCTTGAGCACGTGGAGTTCCGCAAGGTCAAGGCGGCTTCTGCGACTGCGGCCAAGCTCTCGCCGGGCTACCTCCTCCGGCACAAGGAAAGCGGCGGCGAAGCGATGCGCGGCCTTCTCCTCATCCACATCTGGGGAAACAGCGAGAGCCAGATGGCCAAGTTCATGCGCGAGGCTGAAGCGCTGGCGGTCACCCGGGATGTCCTTCTTTACGGCGACGACCGGGTTGCTGTCAGCGTAGAGCGTCAGAGCGTCGAAGGCCTTGTACCCCTCGACGGAGAGAATCTTGACGCCCTTCTCATCGAGCAGTGCCGTCATGCTCTCGATGGGGTCGAGGCCCAGCTTCCAGAAACGCCGCATCTCGACAGCAGCCTGCTCCACGTCCATCGGCTCGCTGACGCGGCGTTTCTGCTGGGGCGGAAGCTTGAAACGGGCAGACTGCTCCAGTCCAAGCAATCTCTCAACTTCCAGGTAACGTTCGATCCACTCCTTGAGCTGCGCTTCAAGAGCTTTCTTCTCCTTGGCCTTAAGCGCGGATCGCTTGCGAAACTCGACCTTGTTGATCGCCACGCTGTCCGGGCGCAGAAAGAACTCGGGCTTGACTCCGAGTGCGTGTGCCAGGCGCACCAAGACTCCCGAGCTTGGCATGCTCCTGGCAAGCTCGTACTTGGAGATCCCCTGCTTCGTTACCCCTATCTCGTGAGCGAGCCGTTCAAGGCTATAACCTTTGCGGGCCCTCGCGAGCTTGATCCGGTCTCCTATCATCATGGGCTCTCCTTTCGACGGTCAGTTGACAATCTGCCATATTTATATCGGTTTGTCAACCACAAAAAGACAGCTTTCTTGGGGTTGTCTCTGGTTCATGAGGCGTTCTTGCTGGCAGGGAAGGGGGATCGCTTTGTCTGTAGCCTCCAGCGTTCCTTGGACTTGCAGACGATGGGCTTACGGGCGGCCCTTGCGAATCGTGGTGAGCGGAACCAGGGCGAGGGCGGCGAGGAGGGTGAGGGAGGTGGGTTCGGGGATGGGGGTGGTGGTAGTGGTCGTCCAGTTGGAGATGGCTTCGGTGAGGTCGAGGCCGTTGACGACGCCGTTGTGGTCCACGTCGCCTGGGCCGGGGATGGGGGCGGCGAGTCCGGCGGCGCGGTGGCGTACGTATGTGCTTCGGGTGCAGTGCGGTAGCTGTGCGTCGTTCGCCGTCTCAGATGGGCTCAGATGCGGACCTTGTAGTCCTCGTCGGTTTTGGGCAGCTCGGCGATGAGGCGGGCGACGATGTCGTCCTGGGTCACGCCCTCGCTCTCGGCGTTGAAGTTGGTGACGATGCGGTGGCGCAGGACGGCGGGGGCGACGGCCTGGATGTCCTCGATCAGGGCGGCGTAGCGGCCGCGCAGGATGGCGCGTGCCTTGCCGCCGAGGATGAGGTACTGCGAGGCGCGGGGCCCGGCGCCCCAACTGACCCAGTCGCGGATCCATTCGGGGGCGGCGTCGGTCAAAGGGCGGGTGGTGCGCGCGAGGCGCAGGGCGTAGCGATAGACGTGGTCGGGCACGGGGGTGCGCAGGACGATGTCCTGGAGGGCGAGGATGTCGGCGGCGTTGAGGACGGTGGCGAGGTCGGGCAGCACGGTGCTGGTGGTGGTGCGGATGATCTCGAGTTCTTCGTCCTCGGAGGGGTAGTCTACCTTGACGTGGAACATGAAGCGGTCGAGCTGGGCTTCGGGCAGGGGGTAGGTGCCTTCCTGCTCGATGGGGTTCTGGGTGGCGAGGACGAAGAAGGGCTCGTCGAGGCGGTAGAGGCGTCCGGAGGCGGTGACCTGGTGCTCCTGCATGGCCTCGAGCAAGGCGGCCTGGGTTTTGGGCGGCGTGCGGTTGATCTCGTCGGCGAGCACGATGTTGGCGAACACGGGGCCCTTGAGGAAGACGAACTTGCGGTCGCGTGTCTCGGGGTCTTCCTGGATGATGTCGGTGCCGGTGATGTCCGAGGGCATCAGGTCGGGGGTGAACTGGATGCGCTTGAAGGTGAGCGAGAGCACCTTGGCGAGCGTGCGGATCATGAGGGTCTTGGCGAGGCCGGGCACGCCGACGAGCAGGCAGTGGCCGCGGGAGAAGAGCGAGATCAGGAGCTCCTCGATGACCTGCTGCTGGCCGACGATGATGCGGCCCATCTCCTCGGCGATGACGCGGTAGCCTTCCTTGAGCTTTTCGACGGCGGCGAGATCGTCGCCGGCGAGTTCCGGCACGGGCTGGGGTGCGGGCTCGGCGGCGGTGCGGGTGGTTTCGGCGGTCGGGTTGTTTTCGTCGGGCATGGTGCTAGTCCTCGCTTTCGGGCGCATCGTCGGTGTCGGGCGCGTCGTCGGACGTGTCCGAGGGTCCGTCATCGTCATCGGTGTCGGGTTCGTCGTCGTCGTCGGGTTGATCGCCTCCGGCCTCATCGAGGAGGGTGCGGGCCCTGGCGGCGTAGGTGTCGAGGCCGAGGTACTCGAGACGCGTGAGTTCCTTGCGGGCCTTAGTGAGCTTGCCGCGCTCGATGTATTTCTCGACGAGGGCGACGTAGTCGGCGCCGAGCTGCTCGTCGAGGGCGGCCATTTCGGTGATGTACTTGGTGACCAGGTCGTCGAGCTGGCCGATCTTCTTGAAGCTTTCGACGAGCGCGGTGCGGGCGTCGTGTCGGGTATCGGCCTCGGCGGCGGGATCGTCGAGCACCTTGCGCAGGTGGACGACGGCCTTGTCGTGCTCGTCGAGCTTGGCGTAGACGCCGGCGAGCGCCATACGCACCTGGGACTCGGTGATGCCGGAGTTGGCGAGGTCCCCGGGGGGTTGCTTGAGCAGTTCCTCGTAGACCTCGGCGGCCTTGGCGTGGCGGCCGTACTTGACGTAGGCCTGGAAGAGCTGCCGGAAGACGTAGGGGCTGTGGCGGCGTTGGGCGTACATGCGCTCGTAGCACTGGAGCGCGGCGTCGGGCTGCTTGGCTTCCTCGAAGGCGCGGGCGAGGTTGTACCAGTCGAGGTTGTAGCCGGACATGCGGTGGAAGATATAGAGCGCGCTCTCGACGTCGCCCTGGCTGAGGAAGCCGCGCACGAGGGTGGGCAGGATGTTCATGTACTGGCGGCGCATCTCGCTCGACTGCTCGAAGAGGCGCATGAACGCCTCGGCCAGGCCGCCGGGGAAGAACTGGCGGCTCTTGGCGACGTTGTGGAGCGACTGCATGTCGTCGGTGGTGAAGCGCAGCGTGCCGGCGTACTGGGTGTCGAGGCGGAAGGTGCCGTCCTTGAAGCCGACGAGCGTGCCGCCGACCACGTCGCCGTTGACGAAGACGACGCGGACGGGGTCGCGCTCGTCGAAACCGGCGCCCGCACTGACGCTGATGTACTCGATTCCCTTGAGCGGGATGCGTGTTGCCTTGCCGCCCCCGTAGACGGTCTTGATGAGGAGGTCCTGGCCGTCGGTCTCGACGATCTCGCCGGAGATCTTGTCGCCCGTCATGAGGTGCAGGGCATCGCGCTCGCCAGGTGCCCGGAGCTCTTCGGCACTCGCCTCGAGGATCTCCCGGTCGTGGCCGGTGGTGAAGGCGATGCCGGCGAGGGCGCTGCGGTCAATGGTCACCGTGCCGCTGTAGGGTGTCTCGATGCGCACGTGCTCGGGGGTGATGGCGAGGCCGGTGCCTCGGAGCAGGTCGTCGGAACGGATGAGGACGCGGGCCTGGGGCTCGGGGGCCTCGTCGGTCGTGGCCTCGGCGGTCGCGTCCTCGGCGGCGAGCAAAGGCGTTATCACGACAAGTATCGCGGCGGCAGTAAGTAAAGCTGTAAGCGGGCGCATGGCGCAGTTCCTCGTCGGTCGGGTCCGTTGCCGGGTAACAGTCTAGCACCGGCGTGCGCGCCGGGCAAGGGCCATCGGCTCGAGTGCGTCCCTTTGGACCACCCCGGCAACTCCTAGGTTCCAGACAAAGCGCAGCCCGCGCACAGATCCCGTCTTGCAGCTGTGCCAGCTCGCGTGTGATCAACGTGGTGCGAGGGCGGCAGTGGTCGATCGCTGCTCTTTGGCTCCAGCCTCCGACTCGCTCTCGAAAGGCAATGACCAGAAGTTCTCTGGCGAAAATAAAGTGAAATAAGTGCTTGACAACGCTTGGTCCGAAAGGCTAGCGTTCGGACCTGCAAGAGAGTCACATGGGTGTCTGCTGGGAGGACGCGCTCTTCATGCCGAATGACCCCGATATGAACTTCCGGGTCAGGGATCCAGTCCACGGTTTCATACCGTTCGGACAGCAGGAACGCGATGTCATTGCCACTTGGCCTATACAACGTCTACGGGGGATATCTCAGCTCGCCTTCACGAGCTTGGCATACCCAGGAGCGACACACAGCAGATTCGAGCACGCTCTGGGAACGATGCATTTGGCGGGGATGATTGCACGAAAAGTGAAGCTGCCGAAAAAGGAGAGAAGAAGAATTAGGTTGGCCGCGCTGCTTCACGACGCGGGGCACGGTCCGTTTTCCCATGTCTCGGAAGTGCCCATGGCTATTCTCACGGAAACGGCGGGCCTTCTGCCTGACGGAATGACCACGAAGAACCTGCACGAGCAAGTGACAGTTGAGCTAGTGCTGCGCGACTCGGAGCTAAGACAGGCAATCCCGGCCCGAGCTGACCGTGAGTGGATCGCCCAGACACTTGACACCAGAAATGAACATCCACCTTTGTTAATCGGGCGACAGATTGTGTCGGGGGCCATAGATGCTGACAAGCTCGATTATCTTATGCGCGATAGCCTGATGGCAGGTGTGCGATACGGGATAATCGATGTCGAGAGGGTTGTTGACTGCTGCACGACGTGGCCAGGGCGAGAGAAGCAGCTCGCGATTACGCATCACGGGATTCCGGCGGTAGATCAAGTAGTCGTGGCCCGCTACCATATGACGGAGCAGGTCTATCGACACAAGACGAGGCGAATCACAGACGTGATGGTACAAAGGGCGGCGATAGAGGCTGGGTCCTGTGGTTGTCTTGACAGGGCCCTGAAAGAAGCGTTCGTTTTCCGGGCTAGGAGTAGGAAGTGGCGTCAAGCCTTCCTTGCCACTGACGATGCATGGCTCCTTCACAGATTCTTGGGTCAGCCTGCGACCAGCGCTCCCAGGAAGATTGTAGAGCGCTTGAGGGCACGGCGCTTGCCCAAGGAGGTGTTCGGGTGTAAGCTTAGAGAGCTTGGTGTTGGAGCTGAGGCCCGTCAACGTTTACAGAGAGAACGGGAGCAGCAAAAGGACCTAGAGCAGAGGTTGGCGGACTTGCTCGGAACCGAACCGCATTTAACGTTCCTAGACATTCGCTCGAGGGAGAATCCGCTATATCGATCACCGGATGTTCCTTTGGAGAAGGAAATCAAGGTCATACGCAGCGATGGATCTGATGAGAAACTGGGAGACTGTCCGGAAAGCCTCTGCAACACCGTCAAGGTGGAGTCGGAGGCGAGCCTGCATGTATACGCACCTATGGATAGCGTTGCACCGCAGCACGAGCGGCAACCGTACGAGGATGTGAGAGCCAAGGTATTGGACGCGATCAGGGAATGGTTCGGGGGGTGGTCCCATGTTGCTGACTGATCTCATTCTGGCAGTCATCGGCGAGCACGGCTCAGGAGGCTGCCGAGGCAGGACGCGGCTCCAAAAGCTGGTCTATTTCCTCCGCAAGCCGATGGGCGTACAGGTGATCTACCAGCCCCACTACTACGGCCCGTACAGTGCCGAGGTCGCAGGGGCCGTTCAGTCGCTGGTTGCCGAAGGCCTTGTGAACGAAGCGAGCGGGCCTAGTTCGAGAGAGGGGCCCTTCGAACGCATTCTCTACACGTATACGCTCGAGTGTGACGGGCAGGCTCTTGTTGCGGCGTGGCAATCTCGCATGCCCCATGAAGCTGAACGCCTCACCAACGTGTACCGAGAGCTAGAGCTGGCGTCTCAGGGCATAGACATCCTCGCTGTTGCCTCGAAGATCCACCACATCGTGTCGAGGGGTCCTGTGCGGAGAGATGAGTTGATCGCTCGTGCTGCAGGGCTCGGCTGGGACGTTGACGAGTCCGAAAAGGAGAAGGCCGTTGACTTTCTTATGCGCCATCATCTCGTCAAGGAGGTCAGCGAGCCATCCTGCTAGCGTGTGGCCGCTGCTTCGGAGACCCTCGTGCTGACGGCCTAATCCCATCCCACCAAACCGCAGCAAACCGAGTGCCTAACCGCCTCATCGTTGCCTGACCAGTGGCCGGACGACGAGGGTGTAGGCGTATTGGAGGTCGAGCCAGGCGTCGTCGGAGATGGTGTGGAGGGTGATGGTCTGGGAGACGAAGCAGAGCAGCAGGGCGAGGACGATGATGTTGAGCAGGTAGATGATGACGATGGAGAAGGCGACGCCGGCGACGCGGACGTCGTCCTGGGAGCGGGCGAGCATCCAGGTGTTGAGCAGCAGGTGGAAGGACCAGGTGAAGCCGACGGCGAAGAGCACGTAGTTGAAGTAGCGCTCGGCGGGCCAGAATTGCCGGGCCAGGACGTAGAGGCCGATGACGGCGAGCATGTAGATGGGGAAGAAGTAGGGGGCGAGCGCGATGAGGGGGTTGACCTTGGTGGCGCGCACGTAGCCGCCCTTCTTGCCGACCTTGACGCGCTTGACTCGGCCGCGCATCAAGACGACCCAGAGCGCGTGGGTGAGCTCGTGGCCGATGACGTAGGTGCGGATCGGCTTGTTGAAGAGCAGGAAGAAGGCGAGGTGCGAGACGAAGCCGAGGCCGAAGAAGAGGATGTTGGAGGTGAGGTCGTCGGCGAGCGCGATGGCGCGCACGCAGGTGACCGTAAGCGCGGCGCACGCGGGCAGCAGGAGCACGCCGAGCAGGAAGTAGAGCACGCGTGCGAAGAATGAGGATCGGGCCGCCGTGGCCATCGGCTAGCGGTTCCGGAGGTTGCGGTAGTCTATGATGACGTAGAAGCTGACGTCGTAGTCCTTGACGCCCTCGGGGAAGGGCGGGAACTTGTCGGTGATCTTCTTGATGTTCTCCTCGGTGAGGCGGTTGATTTCCCACTCCCGGCTGCGCATCCTGGGGTCGAGGAAGAAGTAGTTGAGCCGGCCGTCGCGTGAGAGGTTGAGCCAGACCTTAAGGCGACCCTCGTAGCCGCGTTCGTCGAGCTCGGGGGGCACCTCGAAGTGGCGCTGGATGACGCGCTGGAGCTCCTTGCGGTAGCTGGCGGCCTGGGGGTGGTTGTCGAACTTGAACCAGGTGAGGTTGCCGATCTCGGGGAGGCCCGGGTCAACGGGGAGGGACTCCTCAGCGGGCTCGGTTGCCTGCTTCCTCTCGATGCGGATGGTGTCGTCGCTGGGTTCCTCGTCGGGCGGCTCGACGACGGGCTCATCGGGGGCGGGCTCGTCGGTACCCTGGATGATGGTGAACGGCACAACGAGCAGGCCGGGGGTCTCGCCGGGGGTGCTCCGGGTCGTGGCGAACGGGATGATGAAGAGCACGGCGTGGAGCGCGACGGACACGCCGAGGAAGATGCGAAACGGCCGCTGGCTGGACCAGAGCAGGACGGTCCAGGTGACGCCGCCGACGAGGCAGAGGCCGACTATGGCTGCGGTGGTCGCGTCCATCAGGCAAACCCGTGCTCGGTGAGGAAGTCCTTGGTGAGGGACGAGTCGCGCGCGCCTTCGGCAGCCTCGGGGCCGGTTCGCCGGAGGAAGTTGGCGATGTAACGGGCAAGGAGGTCCACCTCGATGTTGACGCGGCCGCCCTCGGCGCGGTCGCCGAGGGTGGTGTGCTCGAAGGTGTGCGGGATGACGTGGACCGTGAAGGACGCCTCGGCGGTGTCGACGACGGTGAGGCTGATGCCGTCCACGGCGATGGAGCCCTTGGGCGCGACAAACGGCATCCACTTGGCGTCGAGGCCGATGTCGAAGACCCAGTCGGCGCCCTGCTTGCGGCGGCGGAGCACGGTGGCGGTGTCGTCCACGTGGCCGGTGACGAGGTGGCCGCCGAGACGGCTCGACGGGGTGAGGGCGCGTTCGAGGTTGACGCGCTGGCCCCGGGCCAGGGCGCCGAGGTTGGTGCGTGAGAGGGTTTCTTCCAAGACATCCATCTCGAGGGCGCCCGGGCTGATCTCGACGGCGGTGAGGCAGACGCCGTTGACGCAGATGCTCTCGCCGGGGCGGCCGGGAGC